>NZ_VMKV01000065.1:0-42157 GCF_013276335.1 Streptococcus sp. 2100
TATCCACAACCTCAAAACACTGTTTTGAGCAACCTGCGGCTAGCTTCCTAGTTTGCTCTTTGATTTTCATTGAGTATTAGAACATACAAAGGAGGTCGTCATGGACAATATCATCGATGTGTCAATTCCCGTTGCAGAAGTGGTGGACAAGCATCCAGAAGTCTTGGAAATTCTAGTGGAGTTGGGTTTTAAACCCCTTGCCAATCCTTTAATGCGCAACACAGTTGGTCGTAAAGTATCGCTCAAACAAGGTTCTAAGCTTGAAGGAACTCCTATGGACAAGATTGTCCGCACGCTGGAAGCAAACGGTTACGAAGTGATTGGGTTAGACTAATGGCAGATGAACGAATTCATGTCCTGCGGGATATTTTGTTAGAATTGCATAATGGCTCCTCTCCTGAGTCGGTTCAGGAGCGCTTTGATGCGACCTTTACAGGTGTTTCAGCCATCGAGATTTCCCTTATGGAGCACGAGCTGATGAACTCAGACTCAGGTGTCACCTTTGAAGATGTCATGGAACTCTGTGATGTTCATGCCAATCTTTTTAAAAATGCTGTTAAGGATGTCGAAGTTGCAGATACCGAGCACCCAGGTCACCCAGTTCGGATTTTCAAAGAAGAAAATCTAGCCCTCCGTGCGGCCTTGATTCGTATTCGGAGATTGTTGGATACCTATGAGTCTATGGAAGATGAAGAAATGCTGGCGGAGATGCGCAAGGGCTTGGTGCGTCAGATGGGTCTTTTGGGGCAATTTGACATCCATTACCAACGTAAGGAAGAGCTCTTCTTCCCCATCATGGAGCGCTATGGACACGATTCACCTCCAAAAGTTATGTGGGGAGTGGATGATCAGATCAGGGAACTCTTTCAAACAGCTTTAGCGACAGCCAAGTCACTACCAGAAGTGTCAATTAGCAGCGTAAAAGAAGCTTTTGAAGCTTTTGCGACAGAGTTTGAAAGTATGATTTTCAAGGAAGAATCTATCCTTCTCATGATTCTCCTTGAGTCCTTTACTCAGGATGACTGGCTTCAGATTGCGGAGGAGAGCGATGCCTATGGCTATGCTATTATCCGTCCGTCTGAGAAATGGGTGCCAGAACGCCAGAGTTTTGTTGAGGAAAAGAGTGAAGAGGAGCCTGTACAGCTAGATACGGCAGAGGGTCAAGTTCAGCAGGTTATTGATACGCCAGAAGGACAGTTTACCATTACCTTTACCCCTAAGGAAAAGGAAGCAGTGCTGGACCGCCATAGTCAGCAGTCTTTTGGTAATGGCTATCTTTCAGTCGAGCAGGCTAATCTCATCCTCAATCACCTCCCCATGGAAATTACCTTTGTCAATAAAGACGATATTTTCCAGTATTACAATGACAATACGCCAGCTGATGAGATGATTTTCAAACGAACGCCGTCCCAAGTCGGGCGCAATGTCGAACTCTGTCATCCGCCTAAGTATTTGGACAAGGTCAAGGCTATCATGAAGGGACTTCGTGAGGGGACCAAGGACAAGTATGAAATGTGGTTCAAGTCTGAGTCGCGAGGTAAGTTTGTCCACATCACCTATGCTGCAGTACACGATGAAAACGGAGAATTCCAAGGTGTACTGGAATACGTTCAGGATATCCATCCCTACCGTGAGATTGATACGGACTATTTCCGTGGATTAGAATAAGGAGAAAAAATGAGTTACGAACAAGAATTTATGAAGGAATTTGAAGCTTGGGTCAATACCCAAATCATGATTAACGACATGGCGCACAAGGAAAGCCAAAAAGTTTACGAAGAAGACCAGGACGAGCGTGCCAAAGATGCCATGATTCGCTACGAGAGTCGCTTGGATGCTTATCTGTTCTTGCTTGGTAAGTTTGAAAACTTCAAAGTAGGCAAGGGATTCCATGATTTGCCAGAAGGCTTGTTTGGTGAGCGAAATTATTAAACGAGAAAGATTCTTGATTTTTCACTAAAATCTTGATAGAATGTTTATGTTAAATCCTTGTCAGAGCAGGGATTTTTTATTGAAAGGATTTTATCATGTCAAAGAAACTCAATCGTAAAAAACAATTGCGAAATGGCCTCCGTCGCGCAGGTGCCTTTTCAAGTACTGTGACTAAGGTTGTAGATGAGACAAAAAAAGTCGTGAAGCGTGCAGAACAGTCAGCAAGCGCAGCTGGTAAGGCTGTTTCTAAAAAAGTTGAACAAGCAGTAGAAGCTACCAAAGAGCAAGCTCAAAAAGTAGTTAATTCTGTAGAAGATTTTGCAGCAAATTTGGGTGGACTTCCACTTGATCGTGCCAAGACTTTCTATGATGAAGGAATCAAGTCTGCTTCAGATTTCAAAAACTGGACTGAAAAAGAACTCCTTGCCTTGAAAGGAATCGGCCCAGCTACCATCAAGAAATTGAAAGAAAATAGCATCAAGTTCAAGTAATTTTTCTTTAGTCTTGCATTTCCGAGAAAAACTTGCTACAATAGAGCCATTAGAGGTGTTTTGAATCCCACATTTTACAGAAAGTGGCGGCGCTGAGAAGTCCACAAATGTGTCAAAACTGGTTGCTAATGACTGAAAAAATGAAATATTTCTGTCTTTTTATTTTAAAGACTAAAGATGCGGGCTTGGCCCGAAATTGGGTGGTACCGCGGATAAACACATTCGTCCCTGTCATGTAGATGGCAGGGATTTTCTTTTGCGTCTTAGTCAAAGGAGCTTGTTATGAAGCAATCTTTTAAAACAAGTAAACTCTATTATGGTTTTCCTATCTTCATTTTGGGGTATCAGGATCAGAATTTTGGACACAATATTACGACCTGTAGCTCCTCTTATAGCTTGGGAGATTGGCTAGCCATTGGTGTCGGAGCTGAGGAAAATGCGGCTGAGCAAATCAAGCATTACCAGAAGTTTACTGTGAATATTCCTGATGAAAATCTCATGCTCGAGATGGAGCAGGCTGGTTTTATCAGTCATAGAGAGAAATTGAAACACCTGGGGCTAGACTACGAGATTTCTGAACGGACTCAGGCACCGATTTTAGAGGTTTGTCCAGTCGTGTTAGAATGTCAGGTAGATAGGATTGATGAGGAAGAGGGAATTTGTCATATTTTCGCTAAGATTGTTGAGCGATTTGTTGACCCAGAACTTTTGGATGAAAAGGGACATTTTAGAAATGACCGTTTTGCACCTACTTACTTTATGGGGATGGCCACCAGCGCGTTTATCGCTATTTAGATGACCGAGTAGACCCTATGGGGAGCTTCATTAAGAAAGCGAGGATGAAGGATGTCAAGAGCTGAATTACCAGAACGATTAGAAACCGAACGACTCGTCCTACGAGTTCGTACAGTGGCAGATGCTGAGGATATCCATACCTACGCTAGTTTGCCAGAGGTCGCCTATCCAGCAGGTTTTCCTCCAGTCAAGACCTTGGAAGATGAGATTTATTATCTGGAGCACATTCTTCCGGAGCGTAATCAAAAGGAAAATCTCCCAGCAGGCTACGGGATTGTCGTCAAAGGAACGGATAAGATCGTTGGCTCTGTCGATTTCAACCATCGCCATGAAGATGATGTGCTGGAAATCGGTTATACCTTACACCCAGACTATTGGGGGCGAGGTTATGTGCCAGAAGCAGCGCTTGCCTTGATTGACTTAGCCTTTAAAGATTTGGGTCTTCACAAGATTGAACTAACTTGCTTTGGATATAACCTTCAAAGTAAACGAGTCGCGGAAAAGCTTGGCTTTACCCTCGAAGCTCGCATAAGAGACCGAAAGGATGTTCAAGGAAACCGCTGTGACAGTCTGATATATGGCTTGCTGAAGAGCGAGTGGGAGGTGATTTGATGCATCTTTTCATCATTGGTGCTCCAGCATCAGGAAAAATGACCATTGGTCAAGAATTATCTCGACTGACGGATGCTACCCTATTTTATAACCATCAAGCCATTGATTTTGCACTAGAAATCTATCAGGACTATACAGAGGAAATGTGGGAATTTGTTCGTGGAATCACTTTTTCATTCCTTGGAGCAAGTGCAAGAAATCAGCGATCAGTAATTTTAACAGATGTAATTGATTTTTCAAATCAGTATCAGCTGATGTATTTAAAGCAAATTCAGAATTTGTTGGATGATTATCATCAAGAGATTCTTTTTGTTGAGTTGGAAACAAGTCTTGAAGAGTGCATACGTCGAAATCGAACGGAGAATCGATTAAAGCACAAACCCTTAAAACGGCATATTGAGGTATCTGAAAGAGAAATTTTAGAGACCGCTGAAACACTTCAATTAAATTCCCAATATCAACCGAATGAGTTGCACCACTACTTTAAAATAAATAATACGAATTTGTCTGCAGAAGAAGCTGCTAAGCAAATTCAAAATAAAATGAATACAATAGAGAAAGGACACACACATATCTAAACAACTTCATGAAGACGTTCTCAAGACTCAAGAAGTTCAAAAGTCTCAATCTTTTTCGTTCGTGATTCCTACCACCAAATGTAACTGGAAAACTCTACCTTAATCGCGCTTGGAGTACACCCTTCAAAGTAAACGAATCACAAAGAAACTGGGATTTCCCATTTAAGCCTGTATCCGAGGTCGTAAGAATATCCAATACAGCAGAGGTAGAGTTTGATTTATTGAAGAATGAGTTAGAGGAGAAAATAGATGGCTAAAAAGAAAAATAGAAAAAAGAATTAAACCGCCAGCAAAAGTTGGATATCAAAGTCGTTTCTGAAGAAGAGGTTGTCTGGACAGAACTACTGGCTAAAAAACCAACTTTTGTAGAACGTCGGACCATTCAAAATTTCGATGAACTACATACAACAGTGATGCAATATGCTGATGAACATGGAGAGTATCCAGATGTTCAGCTAATCAATTACCAACTGAAAAATAGGATTTTTGATTAGAATCAGGATCATGCTTTATTTAGAGAAGCTATGCATACTCCAAATACACAGAAGCGAAATGAACTGTTAAAACAAGTTTTAAAGATCAATCCAGATTATTTTGCTGCTGATTTTCACCCATTCTTATCAGAGGTTGAAGATTTTGATTTACCAACCTTTAGATTAGATTTAGGAGGCAAAGATTGAAATTAATGTATTATTTTAATACTGACAATAGATTGAAGAATCTTTTTGCTCAAACTTGGAAAATACTTATGTATGCGCTAACGTATTTTCCAATAATATCTCTAATTGTATTCTGTCTTACCGATTTTAAATTAGTTATAATTTTACAATTTGCCTTGATACTAATATATGTGTTTAACTATAAAAATCGATTTAATAAGTTTAGAGTTTTTCTTACTAAAAGTACTAAATCTTTAGCTTTTATGAACGCATGGGATGGAATATTTTGCGGAATCTTGACTTACATTCTTTATAACCTAAATCTAGTTGAATCAACTTTAATCAACTTATCTCAATATTTTTTTATTAATTATGGCATAAGTAAAAATCACATAAATAACTGGATTATCATTGTAATACTTTTAATATTACCATTTGTATTATCTGTTATAAAAACTGTAGGATCAATCAAGATATTTCAAAAAGTTAATAAAATAGATATCGTAAAGGGAAAGACACTGTGGAATGTATATGCCACGATGCTTATTATTTCGTTTTTATGGTATTATATCTATATTTATTACTTTATTTCTAATGTTATTGATTTTCATTCTGATTTAATAACTGACATTCTTATGTTCAGTTCACTTATTGCACTTTATTTAATATGCTGGTGGATGATTTATAATCTAATTAGACATGGTGCAAAAGATACCAAAGAAGTAATAGCATCATGGTTAATTGGTTCAATCTGTATATTACTGTTAGCAGTATTTAATCAAGTTGAAAATGAATTAATAAATGCTTTAACATGGTTTTTGCCAATTTTAATTCCTAGTCTAATTGGAGAAATAAATTCTCAATTCGATACAAAAAAACATAAGAAAAAACCAATAAGAACTGAGAAAATGGATAGACACCTCTATCGAACTCAACTATATGGTTTTCTTACTCTATTAATGTTGAGTATTATTCCAAAGTTAACCGAAATTATTTGGGGTTTAAAGATTAAGAAGAAATTGGTCGAATTTATAACTCCCGAAGCTGATTGGATGTCTGAATTATTTGCCTCAACTATAATTATTTTCGTTTGTTTCATATTATCATTAGTTATTGGGAAGATTATAATTTGGTTATTACAATATTTCTATTTAAACACCTATAATGGATATTACGTGTATCGTGACAATATGCATAGTATATTAATAAATCGTAGATATAAAATAAATATTCATAAAAGGAGAAAAAATAATGTCTAAAGAACTTTCACCTAAATACAATCCAGCCGAGGTTGAGGCTGGTCGTTACCAAAAATGCCTTGATACGGATGGTTTCAAGCCGTCAGGAGATCAAAAGGCTAAGCCTTATTCAATTGTGATTACCACCACCAAACGTAACTAGAAAACTCTACCTTAATCACACCTGGGGTACAACCTTCAAAGTAAACGAATCACAAAGAAGCTTAGATTTCCCGTTCAAGCCTGTAGCTGAGTCCCGAAGGATATCTAAGTCAGTTGAGTCGAATCTATTGCAGGATGAATTAAAGGGGAAAATAGATGCCTAAAAAGAAAAATAGAAAAAAAGAATTAAAACGCCAGCAAAAGTTGGATATCAAAGTTATTTCTGAAGAAGAGGCTGCTTGGACAGAAATCATGGTCAAAAATCCAACTTTTGTAGAACGTCGTACCATTCAAAATTTCGATGAACTACATACAGCAGTGATGCAATATGCTGATGAACACGGAGAGTATCCAGATGTTCAGCTAATCAATTACCAACTGAAAAATAGGACTTTTGATTGGAATCAGGATCATGCTTTATTTAGAGAAGCTATGCATACTCCGAATACACAGAAGCGAAATAAATTGTTAAAGCAAGTTTTAAAAATAAATCCAGATTATTTTGCTGCTGATTTTCATTTATTCTTATCAGAAGTTGAAGATTTTGATTTGTCAACTTTTAAAAAAGTATTGGATTTTGAAATTCTAGTTTTAGAAAAATGGAAAGTGAATGGATACAATAGTTGGAATTATTTTGAAGCACGCTCTATCCTGTCTGCTCTGATGTTTCTGATTGAGTATTATATGATGGAGAACTTCAATTCTAAGGCTATAGAATTGATTGACCTATATTTGAGTAAGCGACCAGAACGGTTTCCTCCTAATTTTGTCTTCTGTATGCTTTCCTTGTATCATATCACCGGTCAGGAGCTAAAGGTTGAGCGTTTCTATCGTGAAGAATTGAATAAAGGGAAACGGGATGATACCATTCTTATTCATGCCATCATCTCTGCTTTTTCTCAAGGAAAAATTGAAGAAGCAAGTCAGCTATTTGCAAAATTAGTGGAAATAAATGATGAAGCTGTTGAATTCTTTATAGAGGAAGATTGGCAATTCAAAGTTATAGATATAGAAGACCAAGAATGCTATTGTTCAAATTCAGTTGAATCGCTACAAGCTAGTTTGTATCCTCTGTTTGATTATTTACTAGAAAATATTATTTTAACGAAATTTTTAACAAACGAATCCAAGAAGTTCCGTCGTAAACCAGTATTTTCGAATCATTCCAGTATGATAAGAAGTTTATCCAAGGTAAACGACTGGTACTCCTTTATGAGCGAGGAAAAAATGAAGGGAATTCGGATGGATTTTGTTCACATCTTTGTTGAAAATGGGATTCGTACGTCTTCAGATTTCAAAAAATGGACTGAAAAAGAAGTTCTCGCTTTGAAGGGAATTGGTCCCGTAACCGTTAAAAAGCTGAAAGAAAACGGCATAAAGTTTAAGAAAGAGAAGTAATTGTTTATGGAAGGGGGGAGGTGAAATTGTCTTGAATGAAATTTCTAATTTCATCCTGTATACTACACCAAATGGCGACGTTCAGCTAGATATCCTTTTACAAGATGAAAATCTTTGGTTGACTCAAAAAGGTCTTGCAGAGCTCTTTGGAGTTGAACGAAGTGTCATTACAAAGCACTTAAAAAACATTTATGATAGTGGTGAGTTGGATAAGGTGTCAACTTGTGCAAAATTTGCACAGGTTCAACAAGAGGGAAATAGAACTGTCCGACGTGAACTTGAATATTACAATCTGGATGCTATCATTTCAGTTGGCTATCGCGTAAATTCCAGCAAGGCTACTCAATTTAGAATTTGGGCAACCAAGACCTTGAAAGAATTTATCATCAAAGGTTTTGTTTTGAATGATGAACGCTTGAAACAAGGACAGACAGTTTTCGGACAAGATTATTTCCGTGAACTTTTAGAACGAATTCGCTCTATTCGTTCTAGCGAGCGCCGAATCTATCAACAAATTACGGATATCTTTGCCGAATGTGCCATAGATTATGATCGAAACTCGGATATTACTAAAAACTTCTATGCTATGGTGCAAAATAAATTTCATTATGCAATTACTGGAAGTACGGCTGCAGAAATTATCTATCAGCAAGCTGATGCTAGTAAAGAAAAAATGGGATTAACTACTTGGAAACATGCACCTGATGGACGAGTGCTCAAATCAGATGTAACGGTAGCCAAAAATTATTTGCAAGAAAAAGAAATTCGACAACTAGAGCGAACTGTTACAGCCTATTTTGATTATATCGAGGGTTTAGTTGAGCGCCGTAATACGTTTACAATGCGAGGATTGGCAGATAGTATTGATCGCTTTCTATCCTTTAATGAATATGAAATCTTAGAAGGAAAAGGAAGCATTTCCAAGAAACAAGCAGACTCAAAAGCCATCCAAGAGTATGAAAAATTTAACCGAACTCAAAAAATTATATCGGACTTTGATAAACATATTCTGAAGATAATGAGAGAAAGTTAATGTAAAATTTTTATACAGTTTCTTTTTTACTAATAGAAGATACTGAAAAAATCAGATGTGCTGAATCAAGGCATATCTTCTACATACTAATTTTATTTAAAGATATTAACTAGAAAGGACAAACACATGTCTAAAGAACTTTCACCTAAATACAATCCAGCCGAGGTTGAGGCTGGTCGTTACCAAAAATGGCTTGATGCCGATGTTTTCAAGCCTTCAGGAGACCAAAAGGCTAAGCCTTATTCAATCGTGATTCCACCACCAAATGTAACTGGGAAGCTTCACCTTGGTCACGCTTGGGATACGACTTTGCAAGATATCATCATCCGTCAAAAACGCATGCAAGGTTTTGATACCCTTTGGCTTCCAGGGATGGACCACGCGGGGATTGCCACTCAGGCTAAGGTTGAGGAGCGCTTGCGTGGCGAGGGTATTTCCCGCTATGACTTGGGTCGTGAGTCTTTCTTGACGAAAGTCTGGGAATGGAAAGACGAATATGCCACTACTATCAAGGAACAATGGGGTAAGATGGGGCTCTCTGTAGACTACTCTCGTGAGCGTTTCACTCTTGACGAAGGTTTGTCAAAAGCTGTTCGTAAGGTCTTTGTGGACCTTTACAAGAAAGGGTGGATCTATCGTGGTGAATTCATCATCAACTGGGACCCAGCTGCACGCACAGCCCTTTCTGATATTGAAGTTATCCACAAGGATGTCGAAGGTGCCTTCTACCACATGAACTACATGCTGGAAGACGGATCTCGCGCCCTTGAAGTTGCGACCACTCGTCCTGAGACCATGTTTGGGGACGTTGCGGTTGCGGTCAATCCAGAAGACCCACGCTACAAGGACTTGATTGGTAAAAACGTCATCCTTCCAATCGCTAATAAACTAATCCCAATCGTTGCAGACGAACATGCCGATCCCGAGTTTGGTACTGGTGTTGTTAAAATCACGCCTGCCCACGATCCAAACGACTTCTTGGTTGGTCAACGACACAACTTGCCACAAGTCAATGTTATGAACGACGACGGAACTATGAATGAGCTTGCCTTCGAATTTGCAGGCATGGACCGTTTTGAAGCTCGTAAGGCAGTCGTGGCTAAGTTGGAAGAAATCGGTGCCCTCGTTAAAATCGAAAAACGTGTCCACAGTGTTGGTCACTCAGAGCGTACAGGTGTAGTGGTGGAGCCACGCTTATCTACGCAATGGTTCGTTAAGATGGACCAATTGGCCAAAAATGCCATTGCCAACCAAGACACAGATGATAAGGTAGAATTCTACCCACCTCGTTTCAACGATACCTTCCTCCAATGGATGGAAAATGTCCACGACTGGGTCATCTCACGTCAGCTCTGGTGGGGTCACCAAATCCCTGCTTGGTACAATGCTGAGGGTGAAATGTACGTCGGTGAAGAAGCTCCAGAAGGAGACGGATGGACTCAGGACGAAGACGTTTTGGATACTTGGTTCAGTTCTGCCCTTTGGCCATTCTCAACCATGGGCTGGCCTGATGTCGACTCAGCAGACTTCAAACGATACTTCCCAACTTCAACCTTGGTTACAGGTTACGACATCATCTTCTTCTGGGTGTCTCGTATGATCTTCCAATCTTTGGAATTCACTGGCCGTCAGCCATTCCAAAACGTGTTGATCCACGGTCTTATTCGTGACGAGCAAGGACGCAAGATGTCTAAATCTCTCGGTAACGGGATTGACCCAATGGATGTCATTGAGAAATACGGTGCGGATGCCCTTCGTTGGTTCCTTTCAAACGGTTCTGCACCAGGTCAAGACGTGCGCTTCTCATACGAGAAAATGGATGCTTCATGGAACTTCATTAACAAGATTTGGAACATCTCTCGCTACATCCTCATGAACAATGAAGGCTTGACCCTTGAGCAAGCAACTGCCAATGTGGAAAAAGTTGCCAACAAGGAAGCTGGAAATGTCACAGATCGCTGGATTCTCCACAACCTCAATGAAACCATCGGAAAAGCAACTGCCAACTTTGACAAGTTTGAGTTTGGTGTGGCTGGACACATCCTCTACAACTTCATCTGGGATGAGTTTGCGGACTGGTATGTTGAGTTGACCAAGGAAGTCCTTTATAGTGACAACGAAGAAGAGAAAGTCATCACGCGTTCTGTTCTCCTTTATACTTTGGATAAGATTCTTCGTCTCCTTCACCCGATCATGCCATTCGTGACAGAGGAAATCTTTGGACAAATCTCAGAAGGCTCTATCGTGACAGCTGCATACCCAACTGTTAATCTAGCCTTTGAAGACCTTGCGGCTCACACTGGTGTGGAAAGTCTCAAAGACTTGATCCGTGCCGTTCGTAATGCGCGTGCGGAAGTAAACGTAGCACCAAGTAAGCCAATCACAATCCTTGTTAAGACTAGCGATAGTGACTTGGAAGCCTTCTTTAACAGCAATGTCAACTACATCAAACGTTTCACAAATCCAGAACACTTGGAAATTGCATCAAACATCCCTGCACCTGAACTCGCAATGTCAAGCGTCATCACAGGAGCAGAAATCTACTTGCCACTGGCAGACCTCCTCAATGTCGAAGAAGAACTGACTCGTCTCGACAAGGAACTGGCTAAATGGCAAAAAGAACTAGATATGGTGGGCAAGAAACTCTCTAACGAACGCTTCGTCGCCAATGCTAAACCAGAAGTCGTCCAAAAAGAACGCGACAAACAAGCCGACTACCAAGCCAAATACGACGCGACAGTTGCACGTATTGATGATATGAAGAAGTTGGTGAAGTAGTGTGAAGTGAGATATACTTGGAAGATGATTTACACCTCACACCTGCTTTTTTATGTAGTTTGTGTTAAACTGATAGTACTGCCTCCATGGTGAAAGGAGAATATATATGAAACTAACAATAGAAAATATAGGTAATGTAAAGAATGCAGAAATTGAAATAAATGGAATTTCAGTTATTGCAGGTCAAAATGGCACTGGAAAAAGTACAATAAGTCGTTCTTTATTTTCAATATTTAGTGCCAATTATGATGTTATAAAAAAAATTTCTAACGATCGAACTAAAGCAATTAATGATTTTTTAGAAGACTATCTCTCTGATATCGAAATGAATCGTAAAAATAATTCTGAAATAGGGATTGCTAGAAGAATCGTTCCGAGTTTCCTTTATACAGAATTGACAAAAATCATTTCAAAAAATTTATTGATATTTCTTGATAAAAATTATAGTGAACATAATAATGAATCCCTTAAGAAGAGTATCATTGAATCAATTAATGAATTCAATAAACGAAATTCAAAATACTTTGTATTAAATATTAAGGATTTGGACCTAAATGTTTTATCTGAAAATATAAAAGAAATTTTATCTCAGTCAGACCAATCTATCTTTAACCAAATTTTAACTGCTCATTTAACTGATGAATTTCATAATCAAATAAATAATATATACGACCCATTGACAGGACTAATTTCTTTAAGAATAAAAGATGAACAAATAAATGTTGAAGTTAACAAAAATAGAGCTACTGCAGATAAATTGATAAATTTTAAAACAGATGTAGTATACATAGATGATGCTGCTGCAATAGTTGAAAATTTATTTTCAACTAAATTTTTAAATAAATTTTCAACTAAATTTTTAAATGAATTTTTAAATAAAATTGATTTAAAATTGGATCATAATGCTCATTTAATGGAGCAGCTTAGAGATGAAAGAAACAACACTTACACATTACGAGCTAAGATAACTGACAGATTAAATTTGGTGTTTAATGAAATAAATCATATATTGAAGACTGATATTGTTAATAGTTCAGAAGATGAGGAAGATGAAAAAAAACTTAATATAATCAATTATTCTTCAGGTATGAAAACGTTCTATTTAATTAAATCTCTTTTAGAAAATGGTGTGATTAGAGAAAATGGGACACTCATTTTAGATGAACCAGAAGTCCATTTACATCCAGAATGGCAATTGAAATTTGCTGAAATTATAGTATTACTTCAGAAAGAATTTGGATTACATATCTTAATCAATTCCCATAGTCCTTATTTAGTTGAAGCGATTGATATATTTAGCAAAAAAAATGATACAAATGATTCTGTTAAGTATTATCTTGCTAATAGTTCTATTGAAGATGTTACTGACTCGATTGATAAGATTTATGAGCAAATGTATGTTCCTTTAAATCGCCTTGAGGAGCTAGCGGAGGATTTTGATGGTGAGTAAAATAATTTTCTCTATATTACATGATTTTAATATTAGATTTTCTGAATGTCGTAGCGATATTAAAACCTGCTCATATGATTCTGATTCTAACTATAATTTGGTAAACTCTAAATATACTTGTTATAATTTTGATAAGATTTCAGAAATTATTTTTAAAAAACATAGCTTTGATAAATGGCAATCTGTAGATACAATTCTGCCTCTTCTTCCTGTAGATGCTGATAGTAAATTATATTTAATAGAGTTTAAGAATTCAAAAAATATTCCATATGCTAACGTTAGAGCTAAAATATTATCGAGTTTGTTCCTACTAGAAAATTTTTATGGATTGCAAAAAACTGATTATAAAAAAATAGTGACAGTTACTGTAGTTAAATCACAAAAAGGTAAAAGACATTTAAATGAAATTAGACAACATCAGGCAAAAATAAGTGGTAAGTCACCTTATAAAGTTGAAAATTTTAGGGCTTTAGAAGATTTTTATGGAATTGAATCTTTTAAATATCCCCCTGAAAAATTTATAGAATTTATAGAGAATAATAATTTAGTCAGTTAAAATTAAAATACTAAAATTTTATAGCTTTGATTAAAAACCAGCTCACTACACAACAACCCCTCTAAGTTCGAACCGCTCTGAGAAGTACAACATTGCAGTTTCTTCTCAGGTGTTGGGGGATTTGAACAAACCAACGAGTTCAGAGTGGTGTATCCTATGAGTTTGATAAGTATGCAAGCTAGAATTATTCATTTAATCAAACCATTCATCCAAAAGGCATTACAAATGAGTGCATGGGATGTTGAGTATAACTCTTTTATTACTTCTTCATAGAACTTATTATGAATGTTTTTTATAGTTCACCCCAATTTCACCATTTACCGATGACACAGAAAAACAATTGAAAGGATATTTCTATGCAACCAACTTACAACATTGACAACCCAAACTTGTCTTATGAAGCTAAGCGTGACTTATGGCGGATAGGTTTTGGTCTGCAGAAAGTTGACAATCTAGTGCCATCAGCGTATATGGAATCTTTGGCTGAGAAACAGTCCCGGGGTGAACTGACTTACGAGCAGGTTTATGAGGATGCAACGGCTTATCACCATACTATTGATGCAAGTACGGAAGAGGCAGACTTGGTTTCTCTACGTATTGTAGAACTATTGTCTCGAAGAGGCTTTAGCTTTAGTCCTGCGACCTTACTTGCTATTCATAAGGAGTTGTTTCAAGATATATTTGAACCCTCTATTCCGGTGGGGCAATTTCGTCAGACCAATATCACAAAGAATGAACCTGTTTTGAATGGTGAAAGTGTTGTGTACTCTGATTACTCCATGATTCAAATGACCTTGGATTATGATTTTAATCAGGAAAAACAAGTTGCATATGCGACACTAACTCAGGCGGATGTGGTTAAACAAATCCAGCATTTTATTTCAGGAATCTGGCAGATTCATCCATTTCGCGAAGGAAACACTCGGACAGTAACGGTCTTTTTGATTCAGTATCTTCGTGAGTTTGGTTTTGATATTGATAATACACCATTTCAGCAACATGCCAAGTATTTTCGTGATGCCTTGGTATTAGATAATGCAAAGATTTTACAGCGACGTCCTGAGTTTTTAACAGCTTTTTTTGAAAATCTCTTGCTCGGTGGTCAAAATGATTTGTCTTCAGAAAAAATGTATCTAGATTTAGACCTCGATTTTTCATAATCCTAATACTGAGTAAACATTGAATTTTAGGAAAAAATGAAGTAAATATTCTCACAAGAAAACGTATATCATCAAAGTTTTAGGCCACTTGATAATATGCGTTTTTTGAATTTTATAGACTGCTCGTTTAAACTCTATTTACCTCGTACATTCCGGAGCGAGACGGAATATTAGCCACATACAAAATGAGTACTATTCGGATTTTATTTTCGTGTACAATTTCAGCTATTCTTGTTATAATCAGCCTATAGGAATCAAGGAGGTGATTGTTATGGCTGTTTTTGTGTCTTTGGATGGAATTGTGGTAGAAGTACTTGATGTCTTTTCTTCTTTTAATGGGGATAGTGAGTTTTTCTTGTGTAAACGTCTTAAAGACAAGAGTCAGTTTGTTATGGAACGCTCTCGGTTCGAGGAGATGTTCCAACTTCAAAGTAGTCACTTGACGACGCAAGAAAAATTACAATTGTTTACCTCCGTGTTTGCTGGCCGTTTTGATGTTTATGCTAAGAGTTTTATCAATGATCAAGGGAAAATTCAGTATTTTCCATCCTATGATTATGGTTGGAAGCAGTTGTCACCTGAAAAACGGAGTTTCCAGACATTGACGGATTCCGTTTTGAAATCTCATTTTCGTGGGGAGACAGCTATCGGTATCTTTCCTATGCACTTAGATGATAGCTGTTATTTTTTGGTACTTGATTTGGATGAAGGAGATTGGAAAGAAGCTGGTTTAACCATTCGAAGAATAGCCAGGGAACGCCAGATGGAAGCCCATTTAGAGATTTCTCGTTCGGGTCACGGACTCCATATTTGGTTCTTCTTTGAGGAAGCGATTCCGAGTCGAGAGGCTCGCTTGTTTGGAAAGAAACTGTTAGAACTGGCAATGCAGGAAAGTATGCAACTGTCCTTTGATTCTTTTGATCGCATGTTTCCAAATCAGGATGTTCTTCCTAAAGGTGGATTTGGTAATTTGATTGCCCTTCCTTTTCAAGGAGAAGCTTATCATCAAGGGCGAACGGTCTTTGTGGATGAACATTTTCAGCCTTATGAAGACCAATGGAGGTATCTACAAGAAATTCAGAGGGTTTCAACTGCTAAAGTGGCACTGTTAATCCAAGAGGAGTTAGGTAAGGAAGAATTGGATAAGGAGTTGAAGGTCGTCTTATCCAATATGATCCAACTTGAAAAATCGTCTGTGACACCCAAGACGCTGTTTTTCTTGAAAAATATGGCTTCATTTTCTAATCCCGAATTTTATTTAAAGCAGGCTATGCGACAGCCAACCTATCAAATTCCTGAGCGAATGTATTTATTTGGAGAATCCGATCATTATTTATGGCTGCCAAGAGGTTTGCTGTATCCATTGCAAGATAAATTTAATACTCTTCGAAAATCTCTTCAAACCACGTCAGCTTCGCCTTGCCGTACTCAAGTACTGCCTACGGCTAGCTTCCTAGTTTGCTCTTTGATTTTCATTGAGTATGAGCAGGGATCTGTGGAAGATAGGAGAAAGGTACAAAGGTCTATTAGAGTGGAATTTAAGGGAGAACTCACTTTTGAGCAAGAGTTAGCCCTGTCAGATATGACTTCTAAAGAAAATGGTTTACTTCATGCGGAGACCGGTTTTGGAAAGACCGTTTTAGGTGCTGCTCTTATCTCTGAACGGAAAACAAAAACAATTATCCTAGTTCATAATAGGCAACTCTTAGACCAGTGGCTGGATCGCCTAAAGTGTTTTTTGACTTTCGAAGAGGAAGAAGCTACCCGTTATACGCCATCAGGTCGTGAAAGGGTAATAGGCTATGTCGGGCAGTACGGTGGGACTAAGAAATGGTTGAGTGGACTGGTTGATGTCGTTATGATCCAATCTCTATTTAAGTTGGAAAATAGTCAAAGTCTTTTGGATGAGTATGAGATGATGATTGTGGATGAGTGTCATCATGTCTCTGCCTTGATGTTTGAAAAAGTTGTTGCTCAGTTTAGAGGGAAGTATCTTTACGGTTTGACGGCTACGCCTGAGCGTAAGAATGGTCATGAGCCTATTGTTTTTCAGAGAATTGGTGAGATACTCCATACTGCTGATAAGAGGGAAACGGATTTTAAACGGCAATTGCAATTAAGATTCACTTCTTTTGGTCATTTGGAGATTGAAAAGACCAAAGCAAGTAATTTTATACAGCTTAGTGATTGGATTGCTACTGACTCAGTGAGGAATCAGTTGATTATCAAGGATATTCTAGACCAAGTGGCAGAAGGGCGGAATATCTTGGTTCTAGTCAATCGAATTCAACAGATAGATGTCTTTGAAAAGTTATTGAAAGAGAAAGAGGTTGATGACTGTTATATTATTAGCGGAAAAACCAAAGTCCGAGATAGAACAAGTTTAATGGAGACGTTAGAACAGTTAGATAAAGGGTTTGTTTTATTGTCTACTGGAAAATACATTGGCGAAGGTTTTGACTTGCCTCAGCTAGACACGCTTATATTGGCAGCACCCTTTTCTTGGAAAAATAATTTAATTCAGTATGCAGGTCGGATTCATAGAAACTACAAGGATAAGTCTTTGGTGCGGATTTTCGATTATGTGGATATTCATGTTCCTTATTTAGAAAAGATGTTTCAGAAACGACAAGTAGCTTATCGAAAGATGGATTATCGTGTCATCGAGGGTGAGGAGAAACAATTCGTTTATGTTGATAGTAGATATGAGAAGGTGTTGAGAGAGGACTTGGCAGGGGAAAGACAGGAATGTCTGCTTATTTTACCTTATGTGCACCAGACAAAACTGATGAATTTTCTAAAAGAATTTAGGATTAGTCAAATTGAGATATGTATACCAGAGACGGTTGCAAATAAAGCATGGCTAGACCAGTTGAAGAGCCAGAAAATTAAAGTATCTTTTACTCAATCAAAAATAGTCACGCCTATTCTTTTGGTAAACAAGACCATTGTTTGGTATGGCGCAATGCCATTATTAGGGAAGGTAGATGAAATGACCATATTACGTTTGGAATCAGCTAGTATAGCTTCTGAACTAGTGGCAGGTTTACGATAGAGAAAACTTTTAAAAATTTCTATGTATGATTTTCATTTCTTTAGTGAGGCTGTTGACATTTTCACATTCGAATCACACAAAATAAAAAAATTTCTACAAGTACTTGACAAATAGATTGAAATATCATAAAATAAAAACGGTTACAGAGTTATTAATTATTTAAGCTTCATGTCACCATTAAAAATTGAAATAAAAGGATGTTATCACTAATACAAGTGAGCAGGAACCTATTTAATCACATCAGAAGAAGTTTCTTGATGTTTTTAAGTAGGTTCCTTTTATTTTAAAAGGGAAATTTTATGATCATAAAACGAATACTAAACCACAATGCCGTAATTGCGCAAAGTAAAAAAGATATCGATATTCTTCTTTTTGGAAGGGGAATAGCTTTTGGAAGAAAAATTGGAGATAAAGTAAATCCAATTGATATTGAGAAAAGTTTTTTTCTCAAAAATAGAGATAATATGACCCGTTTTACAGAGATGTTTATTAACGTTCCTTTGGAGTTGGTGTACATTACCGAAAAAATAATTAACCTAGGTAAAATAACATTGGGTAATAATTTTGATGAAATTATCTATATTAATTTAACGGATCATATTTCTTCGAGCATAGAACGTTATAAAGAAGGGATTATTATTTCGAATCCCCTACGCTGGGAAATCTCGAAATATTATAAAGAAGAATTTGAGCTTGGGAAAAGGGCTTTACAAATAATAAAAAAAGAGTTAGGTATTGAACTTCCAATTGACGAAGCTGCATTCATAGCGCTACATTTTGTTAATGCTAATTTAGAAAATAATTTTCAAGAGTCGTATAAAATCACTGAAATAATTATGGGAATTGAGAAAATCATTCAAGATTTCTATTGTACTGAGTTTAACCAAGATTCTATTGATTATTATAGATTCATAACTCATATAAAATTATTTGCCCATCGCTTGGTTGAAAATACAACTTATTGTGACGATGATGATGAAGACTTGTTAGCATTAATGAAAAATAAATATCCTAGAGAATATGAATGTGGTGAACAGGTGGCAATGTTTATACAAACTGAGTACAATTATTTGCTGACTTCTAGTGAATTAGTTTATTTGATGGCTCATATTCGTCGTTTAACAAAAAATTTAGATTAATAGAATAGGAGAATACCATGAGTTATAAAGATACAGTACAAAAAATCCTCGATGTAATTGGAGGCGAAAAAAATGTCAATAGAGTTACCCATTGTGTAACACGTTTAAGATTAGAATTAAAAGATGAAAATTTAGTCAATGATGATGATGTGAAGAAGATACCAGGTGTAATAGGTATTATGAAAAAGAATGGGCAATATCAAATTATACTTGGTAATGATGTAGCCAATTATTATAAAGAATTCATTAAACTTGGCAATTTTGAAACAGATTCAGTTGATCAAGGGCACAAAGGGAATATTTTAGAAAGAATCATTGAATATATCGCTGGTTCCATGACTCCAATCATTCCAGCAATGTTAGGGGGAGGTATGCTGAAAGTCTTGGTAATTATTTTACCAATGCTTGGTATATTGCAATCAGATTCTCAGACTATTGCTTTTTTGACATTTTTTGGGGATGCTCCATATTATTTCTTACCGCTGTTATTAGCTTATTCTGCATCACAAAAATTAAAAGTAACATCTACATTAGCTATGTCTGTAGCAGGTGTACTTCTCCATCCAAATTTTGTTCAAATGGTGCAATCAGGGAATCCTCTTAGTTTATTTGGTGTACCTGTGACACCAGCTAGTTATGGTTCGTCAGTCGTTCCAATTCTTATTATGGTTTGGTTGATGAAATATATTGAAAAAATGATTGCTAAATTAACACCAGCTGTTACTAAGAGTTTTTTGCAACCTACGCTAGTATTATTAGTATCAAGCTGTATTGCCTTAGTTGTAGTCGGACCTATTGGAGTAATTGTTGGTGAAGGATTATCAAATCTAGTTGGGCAAATGTATGGTGTAGCTGGATGGCTTACATTAGCTATTCTTGGCGCTATTATGCCATTTATTGTTATGACTGGAATGCATTGGGCTTTTGCACCTATTTTTTTGGCGGCATCTATTGCTACTCCAGACGTATTAATTCTTCCAGCAATGTTAGGGTCAAACTTAGCTCAAGGGGCTGCTTCGATGGCTGTTGCATTAAAGAGTAAAAATAATAATACAAAACAAATTGCTTTTGCAGCAGGTTTCTCAGCCTTACTTGCAGGGATTACCGAACCTGCATTATATGGTGTGACTTTAAAATATAAAAAACCGCTTTATGCAGCTATGATTGGTGGTGGATTAGCGGGATTATTTGCAGGTCTTACTAGTGTTAAAGCATATCTATTTGCTGTCCCAGCTTTGATAGCGTTGCCTCAATTTATTTATTCTGATGTGCCATCAAATATTGTAAATGCTTTAATTGTGGCAGTCATTTCGGTTGTTATTACCTTTGTATTAGCTTATATATTTGGAATCGATGAAGAAGGGAGTTCTAGCAATTTAGAAGTTGAAGTTGGAGTTTCAAATAAAAAAATGATATTTTCTCCTATATCAGGAGAAATCATTCCGTTAAGCGATGTCCAGGATAAAACATTTTCAGATAAACTAATTGGAGACGGAGTAGCGATTATCCCAAGTGAGGGTAAGGTTTATGCACCATTTGATGGGAAAATTACAAATATTTTTCTGACTAAGCACGCAATTGGATTGAAGAGTGATGAGGGTGTTGAGTTACTAATTCATATTGGATTAGATACTGTTGAGCTAAAAGGTCAAGGTTTTATTAGTCATGTAGAAGAAGGAGACAGAGTTTTCAAAAATCAGTTGATTTTTGAAATGGACTTAAATTTAATCAAGAGTAAAGGCTACGAAACAGTTACACCAGTAATTGTAACGAATACCAACGATTTTCTAGATGTATTAGTATTACCTAATAATCAGACAATCGAGCATTCTAAGGAATTACTGGTAATATTATAATGGAGGAAAGTTATGACCATTTTTCCAGATGATTTTCTTTGGGGTGGAGCTGTTGCAGCTAATCAAGTAGAGGGAGCATATAATGAAGATGGTAAGGGATTATCAGTTCAGGATGTGTTACCCAAAGGTGGATTAGGAGAAGCAACAGAAAATCCTACAGAAGATAACTTAAAATTATTAGGTATTGATTTTTATCATAAATATAAGGAAGATATATCCTTGTTTTCTGAAATGGGCTTTAATGTTTTTCGCACTTCTATTGCATGGAGTAGAATTTTTCCAAAAGGAGATGAGGAAGAACCTAACGAAGCTGGTTTGAAATATTATGATGAATTGTTTGATGAACTACATGCTCACGAGATAGAACCACTTGTAACTCTTTCACACTATGAGACTCCATTATATTTAGCAAGAAAATATCATGGATGGATTGATAGGAGAATGATTCATTTTTATGAAAAATTTGCTCGAACAGTTTTAGAAAGGTATAAAGATAAAGTTAAATATTGGCTTACATTTAACGAAGTAAACTCTGTTTTGGAATTACCGTTTACTAGTGGAGGAATAGATATACCTAAGGAGAATCTTTCGAAACAAGAATTATATCAAGCTATACATCATGAGTTAGTCGCTTCGAGTTTGGTTACAAAAATTGCTCGAGAGATTCATTCAGAGTTTAAGGTGGGATGTATGGTATTAGCTATGCCAGCTTATCCAATGACTCCAAATCCAAAAGATGTATGGGCGACTCATGAGTATGAGAATCTAAATTATCTATTTTCAGATGTGCATGTTAGAGGTTATTATCCGAATTATGCAAAAAGATATTTTAAGGAACATGACATTAACATAGAGTTTGCAGCTGAAGATGCAGAGTTATTAAAAAATTATACCGTAGATTTTTTATCCTTTAGCTATTACATGAGTGTGACTCAATCTGCTCTTCCAACACAGTATAATTCAGGACAAGGGAATATTATTGGTGGTTTAGTAAATCCTTATTTAGAGTCTTCTGAGTGGGGATGGCAAATTGATCCAATTGGACTACGTATAATTTTAAATAGATATTATGACCGTTATCAAATCCCATTATTTATAGTAGAAAACGGATTAGGTGCTAAAGATCAACTAATAAAAGATGAATTTAATAACTTAACAGTCCAAGATGATTATAGAATTCAGTATATGAAAGAACATTTATTGCAAGTAGCTGAAGCTCTACAAGATGGTGTGGAAATTATGGGCTATACGTCTTGGGGATGTATTGACTGCGTTTCTATGTCCACTGCACAGCTTTCTAAGAGGTACGGTCTCATTTATGTTGATCGAAACGATGATGGAAGTGGTACATTCAATCGATATAAGAAAATGTCCTTTACTTGGTATAAAGGAGTGATTGAATCAAATGGAGAATCCTTATTCAAATAGTTTGTTTATTGATGATTAGATATTATCACGGTTAAGGCAGCATCTCATTAAATATGAAATAAAGAGGTTTGGAAGACATCAAATTCTAAACCTCTTTATTTTATAGGGGGATTAATTAATTTAATTTTGTTACAGAGAGCCGATTATAAATAGTTAACTTAGGATAGATTGGTTATATATAGTAGACTGAATCTAAAATAGTACGAAACAATTGCTAAAACGTTTATAGAAATTAATTTTACTTTCCCAATCGATTTGTTTTCATCTTATTTCAATCCGCTATAAAGTTAGATAAGAATAAGCTAACAAGCAGAAGTAAGATAGGTCTTGCAAGAATGGTAAAAATCTGATAAACTAAGTAGTAATTGAATAGGAATCTGAAAGACTAGTAGCCCAAGGGAAGTATATCAGGGAGGAGAGCCGTGACTGCAAGCTCTCTATATGAAAGCTGGGTGAATTCACTTGCGCATGGATTTAGAAATGAAGGTCTGACTTGTCAGATGAAAACGGATGGTACCGCGTGTCAACGCTCCGAGTGGAGTTTTTGGCATGTGGTTTTCTTTTTATCTACGAGCGACTGATGGAGGAATTATGTCAACTATTGAAGAACAATTAAAAGCGCTTCGTGAAGAAACGCTGGCTAGCTTGAAGCAGATTACTGCTGAAAATGAAAAAGAGATGCAAGATTTGCGTGTCTCTGTCCTTGGTAAAAAGGGTTCGCTCACTGAAATCCTCAAAGGGATGAAAGATGTTTCTGCTGAGATGCGTCCAATCATTGGGAAACACGTCAATGAAGCTCGTGATGTCTTGACAGCAGCTTTTGAAGAAACTGCTAAGCTCTTGGAAGAAAAGAAAGTTGCAGCTCAATTAGCAAGCGAGAGTATCGATGTGACCCTTCCAGGTCATCCAGTTGCGACTGGTCACCGTCACGTTTTGACACAAACTAGTGAAGAAATCGAAGATATCTTCATTGGGATGGGTTACCAAGTCGTGGATGGTTTTGAAGTGGAGCAAGACTACTATAACTTTGAACGTATGAACCTTCCCAAAGACCACCCAGCCCGTGATATGCAGGACACATTCTATATCACAGAAGAAATCTTACTCCGTACTCACACGTCTCCAGTTCAAGCGCGTGCTATGGATGCCCATGATTTCTCTAAAGGTCCTTTGAAAATGATCTCACCAGGGCGTGTGTTCCGTCGCGATACGGACGATGCGACCCACAGTCACCAATTCCACCAAATCGAAGGCTTGGTAGTTGGGAAAAATATCTCTATGGCTGACCTTCAAGGAACCCTTCAGTTGATTGTGCAAAAAATGTTCGGTGAAGAGCGTCAAATCCGTCTGCGTCCATCTTACTTCCCATTCACAGAGCCATCTGTTGAGGTGGATGTTTCTTGCTTCAAGTGTGGTGGAGAAGGCTGTAACGTATGTAAGAAAACAGGTTGGATCGAAATTATGGGGGCCGGTATGGTTCACCCACGTGTCCTTGAAATGAGTGGTATCGATGCGACTGTTTACTCTGGATTTGCCTTTGGTCTTGGACAAGAGCGTGTAGCCATGCTCCGTTACGGAATCAACGATATCCGTGGATTCTACCAAGGAGATGTCCGCTTCTCAGAGCAGTTTAAATAATGATTAGAAAAGTAGAAATGGTAGATGTTGAGGTGTTGGCTAAAATTGCCAAACAAACCTTTCGTGAAACATTTGCTCATGATAATACGGAAGAGCAGTTACAGGAATACTTTGAAGAGGCTTATAGTCTGAGAGTTTTATCAACTGAGTTGGAAAATCCTGACTCCGAAACCTATTTCATTATGCATGAAGAGGAGATAGCTGGTTTTCTCAAAGTCAACTGGGGAAGTGCTCAAACTGAGAGAGAATTAGAGGACGCTTTTGAAATTCAACGCCTCTATGTGCTACAAAAATTCCAAGGATTTGGATTCGGTAAGCAACTGTTTGAATTTGCTCTTGAACTTGCTACAAAAAATAGTTTTTCTTGGGCTTGGTTAGGTGTTTGGGAGCATAATACAAAAGCTCAAGCGTTTTATAATCGATATGGTTTTGAAAAATTTAGCCAACATCATTTTATGGTTGGTCAAAAAGTAGATACGGATTGGTTACTGCGAAAGAAATTAAGGTAAGAAGAGGATTCTTCTATTGAAATGATAGGAAAGGAAAAGAACCAGTGTGGCAATGGTCATTCTGGAGAACTAAATTATGCTTGTATCTTATAAATGGTTAAAAGAATTGGTGGACATTGATGTGCCATCACAGGAGTTGGCTGAAAAAATGTCAACCACAGGGATCGAGGTAGAAGGTGTCGAATCACCGGCTGCTGGTCTCTCAAAAATTGTCGTCGGTGAGGTCTTGTCCTGCGAAGATGTGCCAGAAACTCACCTTCATGTTTGTCAGGTTAACGTTGGCGAAGAAGAAGCCCGTCAAATCGTCTGTGGTGCCCCAAATGTGCGTGCTGGTATCAAGGTTATGGTGGCTCTTCCAGGAGCTCGCATCGCTGACAACTACAAAATCAAAAAAGGAAAAATCCGTGGTTTAGAGTCACTTGGAATGATCTGTTCGCTTGGCGAATTGGGAATTTCTGACTCAGTTGTGCCTAAGGAATTCGCAGATGGCATCCAAATTTTGCCAGAAAATGCCGTTCCAGGTGAGGAAGTCTTCTCATACCTAGACTTGGATGATGAAATCATCGAACTGTCTATCACACCAAACCGTGCAGATGCCCTTTCTATGCGTGGAGTGGCTCACGAAGTGGCAGCTATCTATGACAAGGCAGTCAACTTTAAAGAATTTACTCTTTCAGAAACTGACCAAGCTGCAGCAGATGTTCTTTCTGTGGGCATTGATACAGACAAGGCGCCTTACTATGCAGCTCGTATCTTGGATAATGTGACGATTGCACCAAGTCCACAATGGTTGCAAAACCTTCTCATGAACGAAGGAATCCGTCCTATTAACAACGTAGTGGACGTGACAAACTACATCCTGCTCTACTTTGGTCAACCAATGCACGCCTTTGACTTGGATACCTTTGAAGGGACTGACATCCGTGTGCGTGAAGCGCGTGCTGGTGAAAAATTAGTGACTTTAGATGGTGAAGAACGTGACTTAGAGGTGAATGACTTAGTTATCACTGTCGCAGACAAACCAGTAGCCCTTGCAGGTGTTATGGGTGGTCAAGCAACAGAAATCTCTGAAAAGTCTAGTCGTGTCGTCCTTGAAGTTGCTGTTTTCAATGGCAAATCTATCCGCAAGACAAGTGGTCGCCTGAACCTTCGTTCAGAATCGTCTTCTCGATTTGAAAAAGGCATCAATGTGGCAACAGTTAATGAAGCCCTTGATGCGGCAGCTAGCCTGATTGCGGAACTTGCAGGTGCGACTGTGCGTAAAGGTATTGTTTCAGCTGGGGAACTTGACACATCAGACGTAGAAGTTTCTTCAACTCTTGCTGATGTTAACCGTGTCCTCGGAACTGATCTTTCTTATGCTGATGTAGAAGACGTCTTCCGTCGTCTTGGCTTTGGTCTTTCTGGAAATGCAGACAGCTTTACAGTCAGCGTCCCACGTCGTCGCTGGGATATCACTATCGAGGCAGACCTCTTTGAAGAAATCGCTCGTATCTATGGCTATGATCGCTTGCCAACCAGCCTTCCAAAAGACGATGGTACAGCAGGTGAATTGACAGCCACACAGAAACTCCGCCGTCAAGTTCGTACCATTGCTGAAGGAGCAGGTTTGACAGAAATCATCACCTACGCTCTGACTACTCCTGAAAAAGCAGTTGAGTTTACGGCTCAACCAAGTAACCTTACTGAACTCATGTGGCCAATGACAGTGGACCGTTCAGTCCTCCGCCAAAATATGATCTCAGGTATCCTAGATACAGTTGCCTACAATGTGGCTCGTAAGAACAAAAATTTGGCCCTTTACGAGATTGGAAAAGTCTTTGAACAAACAGGTAATCCAAAAGAAGAACTTCCAAATGAAATCAACAGTTTTGCCTTTGCCTTGACAGGCTTGGTTGCTGAAAAAGATTTCCAAACAGCAGCAGTTCCAGTTGATTTCTTCTATGCTAAAGGAATCCTAGAGGCGCTCTTTACTCGCTTGGGACTTGCAGTGACTTATACAGCAACAGCTGAAATTGCTAGCCTTCATCCAGGTCGAACAGCCGTGATTTCACTCGGTGACCAAGTTCTTGGTTTCCTTGGTCAAGTGCATCCAGTCACTGCTAAGGCTTATGATATTCCAGAAACGTATGTAGCTGAGCTTAACCTTTCAGCTATCGAAGCTGCGCTTCAGCTAGCGACTCCATTTGTAGAAATCACCAAATTCCCGGCAGTCAGCCGTGACGTTGCCCTTCTCCTCAAGGCAGAAGTGACTCATCAAGAAGTTGTAGATGCTATCCAAGCTGCCGGCGTGAAACGTTTGACAGATATCAAACTCTTTGACGTCTTCTCAGGTGAGAAATTGGGACTTGGTATGAAGTCCATGGCTTATAGCTTGACCTTCCAAAATCCAGAAGACAGCTTAACGGACGAAGAAGTCGCACGATATATGGAAAAAATCCAAGCGTCTCTCGAAGAAAAAATCAATGCAGAAGTGCGTTAAACGATAGTATGATACAAATTCCCCCTCTAGTTTATGAACACTAGAGGGGTGATTTTATATAATACTCAATGAAAATCAAAAAGCAAACTAGGAAGCTAGCNNAAGACTGACGAAGTCAGTAACCATATGTCTAAGGTAAGGCGATGCTGATGTGGTTTGAAGAGATTGTCGAAGAGTATAAAATAATTAAAATGTGATTTCTGTAAAAATACATCTATGATCAGAGTTTTGAAAACTTACAATGTCTAAATCTTTAACATAGTAGTGGTTTTTAGGCAATAAAATATGATCTATTGTTGCATTAAAAAGTTTTGGACTTTGGCTATTCCAAGTTCCTCTTTCAAAAGGTGGTAGTGCATTTAATGCGTCCCTATGAGAGCTTATTTTTGCAAGTGCTCCATGACGCATAGTTGCATTAAAATCACCTGCAATAATAGCCTTTGGATATTTTGAAGCCAATTGATTATGAATGATGTTTAAGTCTTGCTTCCAGATTTCCATTAAACCTGGCAGAGGAGGAGCAGTATGCAAAGCAATGATATCTGGTATATTTTGTTTTCTCGAATGTAATACAATTGTCCCGAACCGTGTTGTATGGAAAGTTTTAGCTTCTGTATAGAAACCATAACTTTTCTTGACAATCACAGTCACAGGAGCTATTCCACTGTCAGTAGGTGGAGAAGTAAAAATATCATAGTTGGCTATAGAAAGTCCAACTTGATGAAACAATAGTTTGATTCTCTGGTTTTCTTGCTCACCTCTGATATTGGTAGCTAGTTCAGGGAATATAGCCATATCGGCATCAAAATGGCTAAAAATTCGCTCAATATGTTGTGCTTCTATTTGATTAGCGACGTTCCAAGTTACTAATTTTAAGGTTTTAGTCTTATTTGATACGGAAGAAAGGGTTTTATCTGTTCCGAATAATAGTAATATGAACGATAGTAAGAGAAAGATGCTAGAATAAAACCGTATTTGTTTATTTTTCTTGTAAAAAGATAGGGAAAAAAATACGAAACTTAAAATAGAAACCATAGTTGCAGTAGCTAAGGGGAAGGCATAAATCTGTGCCAAGATAGGTCTGGTAGATAGCCAAATATTAAGATTAGAAGATGGAAAAAAAGAATAAGCTATGATAGGGATAGCAAAGAGAATGACAGAAAAGGCAGAGAGAAATATTTTAATCATTGTATGAGTACCTCGATTTGCAATGGTTGCTCGGAGCTAATGTGACTTTGTGACTTTACTTGATTGATACTCTTTTTCTTGTCTTCCTTATAGATTAAGTATAACCCAAGTAAAAAAAAGTCCAATTTAAGATTGAAATGATTAAAAGTCACGGAGATGCAAGACAATTATACTACAAAAGGCAAACATTTGACAATCGATAGTCGTCGCTTAATCGAACGATGGAAAAAGGGTAACTTCTCAAAGTAACTTCCACTTGGCTAGCCGAAGTGGAAATTAGTCTAAAACGGATTTTTATGGTGGAATTAAGTGTGAGACGTTTGAGTTAGAAATGAGGTCTACTATGACAAAACATAAACACCTTACCCTTTCAGACCGTAATGATATCCAATTAGGCTTAGAGCGCGGTGAAACCTTCAAAGCTATTGGACAACTTATTCTAAAAGACCCGACTACTGTTTCTAAAGAAGTCAAACGAAATAAACAAATTAGAGACTCTACCTCTAACAACCTTCCTTGCCCTCTACTCGACAAAGCTCCCTTTGTCTGTAACGGCTGCCCTAAAAGAAGACAAAACTGTGGCTATCAGAAAATCTTCTACCTCGCTAAGCAAGCTCAAAAACAGTACGAACAAACTCTTGTTGAAGCTCGTGAAGGAACTCCTCTCAATTCCAAGACCTTCTGGGAAATGGACAAAGTCATTTCTGATGGGGTTAAAAAGGGACAACACATCTATCATATCCTCAAAACTCATAACCTTGATGTCAGCTCCTCAACTGTCTATCGACACATCCGAAAAGGATACCTATCTATCGCTCCTATTGACCTAGCCAGAGCCGTTAATTTCAAAGAAAGACGGAAAAATAAGCTACCTTCCATCCCTAAAGAAGCTAAAAAAGGCCGTTCCTATGAGGATTTCCAAAACTATTTAGCCCTTAATCAACTAGACTCTTGGCTAGAAATGGATACAGTTCTGGGGAGGATGGGAGGGAAAGTCTTACTCACCTTCAACCTGTCTTTCTGTAACTTTATCTTCGCTAGACTTCTGGATAATAAAACTGCCCTTGAGGTTACCAAACACCTCTATGATATCAAGAACACTCTTCACCAAGCTGACAAAGATTTCTTCCAACTCTTCCCTGTCATTCTTACCGATAATGGTGGAGAGTTTGCAAGGGTTGATGACATCGAAATGGATGTGCGAGGAGAGAGTAAACTCTTCTTTTGTGACCCTAATCGCTCTGACCAGAAAGGGAGAATTGAGAAAAATCACACGCTGATTCGAGACATTCTACCTAAGGGAACTTCTTTTGACAATTTAACTCAAGAGGACATCAATCTCGTTTGTTCGCATGTCAACAGTGTCAAACGCGCTGCTTTGAATGGAAAGTCAGCCTATGAACTCTTTGCATTTACCTATGGAGAAGAGATTCCTAAGCTTCTAGGCATTTCTAAAATATCTGCAGAAGACGTCTGTCAGTCTTCTAAATTACTCCAACATACGTTCTAAAAACTAATCTTCAACCCCATTCAAACGTCTCACACTAACTTCCACCATAGTGGAACTTAATCTGAAACGCTTTCAGATGAGGGGATTTTGTGCGCTCTTTTTTTCTATTTCTTTCAGCTATAAAAGCAATGAAATCAAGCATTAGTAAAACCAGTGGAACTTACCCTGACACGGATTTCCACTGGTTTTTAGGATTTTTATCAGACTAACTTCCATTTGGATTAGCAGTGGAACTTAGTTTGGGAATTTACCCGATGGAAAAAAGAAGGAAAATCAAATAGAGAAATTGCCTCTCTACTTGGAAAAGCTCCTCAAACTATCCATACTGAAATCAAGCGTGGGACAGTCCGACAATGTCTTGGAAAAGGGCGCTTTAAAGAGGTTTATTCTGCCGACTATGCTCAACAGTCTTATGAAAATAATCGCAAGCGCTCGGTCAAGAAATCAAGATTGACCAAGGAACTAAAGGAAAAGATTCTCCACTATCATAACCAAAAATTTTCGCCTGAAATGATGGTGATGGCTAAAGGGGTTAACGTGGGAATTTCAACCATTTACTATTGGATTCATCATGTAAAATTGGGGTTAAGCAAACAGGAACTGCTTTACCCTAGAAAAGGAAAAGCGCTTAAGAAACAAGCTGGCACCAATTTTAAACCCGCTGGTCAATCTATCGAATTATAATTCGCTCATTTTTTCAAAAAATACATAGACGTAAAAGAAAGAGGGTTAAGAGATGAAGAAGAGTGCTATTGGGAGTAATTGGAAGGATGTCCGGTCTCAACTCTTTACCAAGGAGGAAATCCTTGAAAGTGATATGCGAGTGGCTATCATGAGTGAGCTGATTGAAGCCAGGCATGAGCAAGGAATCAGTCAGAAAAAGCTAGAAGAAGTCAGTGGAATAAGCCAGCCTGTCATAGCTAGGATGGAAACAGGCAAGACTAGTCTTCAGTTGGACACAGTCTTAAAAGTCCTAGCCAGTTTAGGAAAGACACTAGTAGTCGTCCCACTCGAACAGGAAAAGAGTTGATTAGAGTAGACTCATACTCAATGAAAATCAAAGAGCAAACTAGGAAACTAGCCGTAGGCTGTACTTGAGTACGGCAAGGCGACGTTGACGCGGTTTGAAGAGATTTTCGAAGAGTATTATAGTCTTTTCTAATAACAAGCCATAGTCACTTATAAGAATTACTAATAAAGCGTTTGAAGAGCATAACTGAAATAAAGCTATAAAACACGCTATACAAAGGATTTGAGGCATTTGTCTCAGGTCTTTTTCTTTTGTTTAAAACAGATATATAGTTTCAAACTATATCAAAGCCTAATTTTTTACAATTATACAGATGATTTCTTTTCTGTTAAGATAGTTTCAACAACAAATTTTGGAGGACACATCATGTCAACTACAATCATCGGTTTCCCTCGTTTGGGTGAATTCCGCGAATTAAAATTTACAACTGAAAAATACTTTAGAAAAGAAATCTCAGAGGAAGAACTTTTAGCAGCAGCAAAAGACTTGCGTGCTAAACACTGGAACATTGTCAAAGAAAAAGGCATCACTGAAATCCCATCAAATGACTTTTCTCACTATGACAACTTCCTAGATGCAGCTTTCCTTTTCAACGTAGTACCTGCATCCGTTCAAAACTTGGACTTGTCTGACCTTGAGCGCTACTTCGCTTTGGGACGTGGTTACCAAGGAGAAAAAGGGGACGTTCGCGCCCTCCCAATGAAGAAATGGTTTAACACTAACTACCACTACATCGTTCCTAAATTTGAAAAAGACACTCAAGTCAAACTTGCAGGTCACAAGATTTTTGATGAGTTTCAAGAAGCCAAAGAACTTGGATTGAACACTCGTCCTGTTCTTGTAGGTCCCTTCACTTTCCTTCAATTGTCAGACTTTGAAGAAGGTGTGAAAGCAGAAGACTTCGTAGACAGCTTAGTGGCTGCTTACCAAGAAGTTTTTGCAAAATTGGCAGAACTTGGTGCAACTCGCATCCAACTCGACGAAGCTGCTCTTGTAAAAGATTTGACAGCTGAAGAAAAAGCTCTCTTCTTGAACCTTTACAATAAACTTTTGGCTGACAAAAAAGGTCTTGAAGTCTTGCTTCAAACTTACTTCGGTGACGTTCGTGACGTTTACGCTGACCTTGTTAACTTGCCAGTAGATGCTATCGGTCTTGACTTCGTTGAAGGTAAGAAAACTCTTGAACTCGTTAAAGGTGGCTTCCCAGCTGACAAGACTCTTTATGCAGGTATTGTCAATGGTAAAAACATCTGGCGCAACAACTACGAAAAGAGCTTGGCTGTTCTTGAGCAAATCCCAGCTGAAAACATTGTCTTGACAAGCTCATGCTCACTTCTTCATGTGCCATTTACAACTGCTAATGAAGAATTTGAACCAGCAATCTTGAACCACTTTGCCTTTGCAGTTGAAAAATTGGATGAAATCCGTGATTTGGATGCTATCTGCAACGGTCAAGGTGAAGAAGCACTTGCAGCTAACAAAGAACTCTTTGCGACTGAGCGTGTTGGTGAAAATGCTGAACTTCGTGCGCGTATAGCTGGCTTGACAGACGCAGACTACACTCGTTTGCCAGCATTTGCTGAACGTGAAGCTATCCAAGAAGAAGCTTTCAAACTTCCAGCTCTTCCAACAACAACTATCGGTTCATTCCCTCAAACTAAAGAAGTTCGTGCTAAACGTTTGGCTTACCGTAAAGGTGAATTGTCTCAAGAAGAGTACGATGCTTTCCTTGCTGAAACGATCGATGAATGGATCAAATGGCAAGAAGATATTGACTTTGATGTCCTTGTTCACGGTGAATTTGAGCGTAATGACATGGTTGAGTACTTCGGTCAAAACTTGTCAGGTTACCTCTTCTCTAAAAATGGTTGGGTACAATCATACGGTATGCGTGGAGTTAAACCACCAATCATCTGGGGTGATGTAACTCGTCTTAACCCTATCACTGTCAAATGGTCTAGCTATGCACAAAGTCGTACAAACAAACCTGTTAAAGGTATGTTGACTGGACCTGTTACCATCCTCAACTGGTCATTCCCACGTGAAGACATCTCTATCAAGGATTCTACTCTTCAAATCGCCCTTGCTATCAAGGATGAAGTTCTTGATCTTGAAGCTGCTGGCGTGAAGATCATTCAAATCGACGAGGCTGCTCTTCGTGAGAAATTGCCACTCCGTCGTAGCGACTGGTACGAAGACTACCTTGACTGGGCAATTCCTGCCTTCCGCTTGGTACACTCAACAGTAGCGCCAGATACTCAAATCCACACTCACATGTGTTACTCAGAATTTACAGATATCATCCCAGCTATCGACAACATGGATGCAGATGTTATTTCCTTTGAAGCTAGCCGTTCAAACCTTGAAATCTTGGACGAACTCAAAGCGAAAAACTTCCAAACAGAAGTGGGTCCTGGGGTTTACGACATCCACTCTCCTCGTGTGCCAAATGAAGGCGAAATCGACAATACAATCGAAGCCATCCTTGCTAAAGTGCCAAGCAAGAAAGTTTGGATCAACCCTGACTGTGGTTTGAAAACACGTGGTATTCCAGAAACAAAAGAAAGCTTGATCCGCCTTGTTGAAGCAGCTAAAGCTGCGCGTGAGAAATTGTAAGATAAGGATTTCTCTAAAAGCGCTGTTTAGTCAATCTGCCTGTTTCACTTGGGTTCTAAGAGTCCAGCTAACGAAAAAAATCAACTAGAAAAGGATAATGACTATGTCACGCCAAACACCGTCACTCTCATTTGAAGTGTTCCCTCCAAACCCAGCAGTGGGTAATGATAACATTATTTCTGCTCTTCAAAATATGCAGGAGTTGGCTCCCCACTTTATCAGTGTGACTGCCAGCAATAATAAATTTAATATCAAGGAAACGACGGTCCGTTTGGCTGATTTTATCCAAAATGACTTGGCGATTCCGACTATTGCCCACTTGCCAGCTATCTATCTAACTAAGGAAAAGGTTGCTGAAACCATTGCTGACTTGGACAAGGTTGGAGTGCAGAAAATCTTGGCCTTGCGTGGGGATATTATTCCAGGTGTGGAGCCACAAAAGGATTTTCGCTACGCAACTGACTTGATTGAGTTCATCAAGGAGCAAGCTCCTCACTTTGATATTGTTGGTGCTTGTTATCCAGAAGGGCATCCAGATTCACCAAATCAGATTTCAGATATTCAAAATCTTAAGAAGAAAGTGGATGCAGGCTGTTCGAGTCTTGTCACTCAGCTTTTCTTTGACAATGAGCGCTTCTATGATTTCCAAGACAAGTGCATCTTGGCTGGGATTGATGTTCCTATTCATGCAGGGATTATGCCAATTCTGAATCGAAATCAGGCTCTCCGCCTCTTGAAGACTTGTGAGAATATCCACCTTCCACGCAAATTTAAAGCCATCTTAGACAAGTATGAGCATGACCCTGAGTCGCTCAGAGCAGCAGGACTTGCCTATGCAGTGGACCAAATCGTGGACTTGGTAACTCAGGATGTTGCTGGTGTGCATCTCTACACTATGAACAATGCAGAAACAGCAAAATATATCCACCAAGCAACCCATGCCTTGTTTAATCATCAGTCTCTAGGATAATAAAAAGCAAACCATTCTTCTCAAGTGAGGGGAATGGTTCCTTTTTAATGGTAAAGACCGCACTTTTTAAGAAAAATATGATAAAATAGACTCTGTACGTACTTGATACAAAGATGAGGGTATTTAGGTTTTAGAAGTTTGTTTAAAGTTGATTATTTTTTAAGCAAAATCTGATAATGTGTGTCTCAAAAAACACGAACGGAGTAAGTATTTAAAAGATATTTCACGCTATCGTGGTATCTTAGATGATAACAATATTATTATCTAAGGCAGGATTTTTGAGAGTAAAATAGTTCGGGAAACTATTTTAGCCTGAGCATAGAAATAAAAAGGCGAAGTAATTAAAAATTACCATTGAAATTCCGTTGGATTTCTAAAATCATCCACTGGATAATTTTAGCTCCCGTCCGCACTATTCCAGGGAAATATCAAAAAGATACTTAATTGAATTTTGGCCTCATTCCTTAGGAAAAAAGATAAGCTTCCTAGCACTCATCGAGTGCGGCGTCACCTTCCTATTTTTCTACAGAAATGTTCGGCAAGCCGAACCGTCCAAAATATCTTGCGTAACTGAACACGCCTACAACTCTGTGGAAAAAGATAAATCTACCTAGGAGCAGTCGCTCCGTCGTCCGATTTCCTATTTTCCTTTGAGTTGCTTAACGGCTTAGTATCTTGATTTTTGTAGGCAAGACGTATAATATTATCAATCCAAAGGGGATTAAAATGACAAAACAAGTGTTTCAAACGACTTTTGCGGGTCGTGAGTTAATTGTAGAGACTGGTCAGGTTGCTAAGCAAGCAAATGGCTCTGTTGTTGTACGTTACGGTGAGTCAACTGTCTTGACTGCTGCCGTGATGTCTAAGAAAATGGCAACTGGGGATTTCTTCCCTCTTCAAGTCAACTACGAAGAAAAAATGTATGCAGCTGGGAAGTTTCCTGGTGGCTTTATGAAACGTGAAGGACGTCCTTCAACGGATGCGACTTTGACAGCGCGTTTGATTGACCGTCCAATCCGTCCTATGTTTGCGGAAGGTTTCCGTAATGAAGTACAAGTCATCAACACCGTGCTTTCTTATGATGAAAATGCTTCTGCACCAATGGCTGCTATGTTTGGTTCATCCTTGGCGCTTTCTATCTCAGATATCCCATTTGATGGACCGATCGCTGGGGTACAAGTGGGCTATGTAGATGGCCAAATCATCATCAACCCTACGCAAGAACAGGCAGAGCAATCTCTCCTTGAATTGACAGTAGCTGGTACCAAACACGCCATCAACATGGTAGAGTCTGGTGCCAAAGAATTGTCAGAAGAAATCATGTTGGAAGCTCTTCTTAAAGGGCATGAAGCAGTCAAAGAATTGATTGCCTTCCAAGAAGAAATCGTTGCAGAAGTTGGTAAAGAAAAAGCAGAAGTAGAATTGCTTCATGTGGACGCTGACTTGCAAGCTGAAATCATCGCAGCCTACAACAGTGACCTCCAAAAAGCGGTCCAAGTAGAGGAAAAATTGGCTCGTGAAGCTGCAACTCAAGCAGTTAAGGACCAAGTTACTGCCGTTTACGAAGAAAAATATGCAGACCATGAGGAATTTGACCGTATCATGCGAGATGTGGCTGAAATCTTGGAACAAATGGAACACGCTGAAGTGCGCCGTTTGATCACAGAAGATAAGGTACGTCCTGATGGTCGTAAGGTCGATGAAATCCGTCCTTTGGATGCGGTTGTTGACTTCCTTCCTCGTGTGCACGGTTCAGGTCTCTTCACTCGTGGACAAACTCAAGCCCTTTCAGTCTTGACCTTGGCTCCGATGGGTGAAACTCAAATCATTGATGGTTTGGATCCAGAGTACAAGAAACGCTTTATGCACCACTATAACTTCCCACAATACTCTGTAGGGGAAACTGGTCGTTACGGTGCGCCAGGTCGTCGTGAAATCGGTCACGGTGCTCTCGGTGAGCGTGCCCTTGCTCAAGTCTTGCCAAGTTTGGAAGAATTCCCATACGCTATCCGTCTAGTAGCAGAAGTTTTGGAATCAAACGGTTCTTCATCTCAGGCTTCTATCTGTGCAGGAACTCTTGCCCTTATGGCTGGTGGTGTGCCAATCAAGGCGCCAGTAGCTGGTATTGCCATGGGACTTATCTCAGATGGAAACAACTATACAGTTTTGACAGATATCCAAGGTTTGGAAGACCACTTTGGAGATATGGACTTCAAGGTTGCAGGAACTCGTGACGGGATTACAGCCCTACAAATGGATATCAAAATTCAAGGGATTACTGCAGAAATCTTGACTGAGGCTCTTGCCCAAGCCAAGAAAGCGCGTTTTGAAATCCTTGATGTGATTGAAGCAACCATTCCAGAAGTTCGTCCAGAATTGGCTCCAACTGCTCCGAAAATTGATACCATCAAGATTGATGTGGACAAGATTAAGATTGTCATCGGTAAGGGTGGAGAAACCATCGACAAGATTATCGCTGAAACAGGCGTTAAGATTGATATCGACGAAGAAGGAAATGTGTCTATCTACTCTAGCGACCAAGATGCTATTAACCGTGCTAAAGAAATTATTGCTGGTTTGGTCCGTGAAGCTAAGGTGGACGAAGTTTACCGTGCTAAAGTCGTTCGTATCGAGAAATTTGGTGCCTTTGTTAACCTCTTTGATAAAACAGATGCACTTGTTCATATCTCGGAGATGGCTTGGACGCGTACCAATAATGTCGAAGACTTGGTAGCAATCGGGGATGAAGTTGATGTTAAGGTTATCAAGATTGATGAAAAAGGACGTGTGGATGCTTCTATGAAAGCTCTTCTTCCTCGTCCTCCAAAACCTGAACGTGATGAAAAAGGCGAAAAGTCTGAGAGACCTCACCGCCCACGTCATCACAAGGATCACAAACCTAAGAAAGAATTTACAGAAACACCAAAAGATTCAGAATAAGAAAAGGAGAAATGTATGGGATGGTGGCGCGAAACCATTGATATCGTAAAAGAAAATGATCCAGCGGCCCGCACCACTTTGGAGGTTTTGCTGACTTATCCAGGTGTCAAGGCCTTGGCGGCCCACCGTCTCTCGCATTTTCTCTGGAAGCATGGCTTCAAACTACTGGCTCGTATGCACAGTCAGTTCTGGCGCTTTTGGACTCAGATTGAGATTCATCCAGGTGCCCAGATTGATTCAGGTGTCTTTATCGACCATGGTTCTGGTCTGGTGATTGGGGAAACAGCGATCGTTGAGACGGGAGTTCTCCTCTATCATGGGGTGACTCTGGGTGGAACAGGGAAAGACTGTGGTAAACGCCATCCAACCGTGCGAAAAGGAGCTTTAATATCTGCTCATGCCCAAGTCATTGGACCCGTTGAAATCGGTGCAAATGCCAAGGTCGGTGCTGCAGCAGTCGTCGTAGCAGATGTACCTAGTGATGTGACGGTTGTCGGTATTCCGGCCAGGATTGTCCGAGTTCATGGACAGAAGGATGAACCGACGATCCACGAAGTCGAAAAAAAACGAGAGTACTACGTTAATAAACTCGAGCAGGCTAAAGATGCCAGTCACAGATCGTCTGGTTTGTAGAGGATATCTATATGATTCAAGCAAGAAACAAGTTAAGCCGAGAGGAGCTATCTGAGGCGAAAAAACTAATTAACTGTTGCCAAAACTATGACGGTACCTATCGTGATCCCTATCTCTCTAACATGCTTAATTTTGACCCAAACATGCCCGCCTTTTTCCTTTATTATGAAAAAGGCGAACTTGTTGGTCTCTTAACTGTCTATACAGATGACCAAGATGTAGAAGTGACGATACTGGTTCATCCAGATCATCGCCGTCAGGGAATTGCGCGTGCGTTGTTTACTAGTTTTGAGAGAGAAACAGCTTCTTTCTCTATTTGTTCAGTTACTTTTCAGACAGAGCGTGTTTTTCTAGACAGCCATCCTGATTTTGTCAGCAACTGGGGATTGGTCGAGGATGAAGAGACAGAAACTTGGTTAGGTAAGGATAGAAGCCCTTATCCGTTAGCAAATGTTTCCAATCTTGAAGTTTTGTTAGCAGATAGTTCGTATCAGGAGCAAATCAGTCAGTTAAAATTTCAGGCATTTTCAGGGGAACCTGAATCGAGAGAAGTTGTGGATAGATATGTCGCTGAAGCTCTGAAGGATCCAGAAAGTCGCTTATATATTTTGTTAAAAGATGGTCAGGTTATTGGAACTTGCACGGTAGATTTATCGACTAATACGAATTACTTCTACGGTTTAGCAATATCAGAACTTGAACGTGGGAAAGGCTATGGAAGCTACTTAGCAAAATCCCTTGTCAATCAACTAATTGAGCAAAATGATAAGGAATTTCAGATTGCAGTGGAAGATAGCAATGTAGGTGCCAAGCGCTTGTACGAAAAAATTGGCTTTGTCAAACAGACTCAGGTGGTTTATCTGAATGAGAAAGGAGCAAGGGATTCCGAAGTGTAGAGACATTCGGACTGAAATTCAATTGAACTCTTAATGATGAAACTAACTGTTCTTGGATTTCAGCTTTCCTGATTATGATTTATGATTAAAATCTATGACACTATGTCTCGTGATTTGCGAGAATTTGTCCCGATTGAGGACGGCAAGGTCAAGATGTATGTTTGTGGGCCAACCGTGTATAACTATATCCACGTGGGGAATGCCCGCTCAACAGTGGCTTTTGATACGGTTCGTCGATATTTTGAGTATCGTGGTTATGAGGTTGCCTATATTTCCAATTTTACGGACGTGGATGATAAGATTATCAACCGTGCCAAGGAAGAGGGCATCACGCCTCAGGAGGTTGCGGACAAGTACATCGCTGCCTTTCGTGAGGATGTGACAGCCTTGGGCGTCAAACCTGCGACCCGCCATCCGCGTGTGGTGGAGTTTATGGCTGACATCATCCGCTTTGTGGAAGACTTGATTAAAAAAGGCTTTGCCTACGAGAGTCAAGGGGATGTTTACTTCCGTGTGGAAAAATCCTACAACTATGGCAAATTGGCTAATAAAACCTTGGAAGATTTGGAGCTGGGTGCGTCAGGTCGAACCGATGAAGAAACGGCTCGTAAGGAAAATCCTGTAGATTTTGCCCTCTGGAAAGCTGCCAAGCCAGGCGAGATTTCTTGGGATAGTCCTTGGGGATCTGGCCGTCCGGGTTGGCATATCGAGTGTTCGGTTATGTCAACAGAGATTTTGGGCGACACCATTGATATTCACGGTGGTGGAGCTGATCTGGAGTTTCCACACCATACCAATGAAATTGCCCAGTCAGAAGCCAAAACAGGCAAGATCTTCGCCAACTACTGGATGCACAATGGCTTTGTCAATATCGACAATGTCAAGATGTCCAAATCCTTGGGGAACTTTATCACTGTTCATGATGCCCTTAAAACTCTTGATGGTCAAGTCCTTCGTTTCTTCTTTGCGACTCAACACTACCGCAAGCCTATCAACTTTACAGAAAAGGCAGTGCGTGATGCAGAGACTAATCTCAAGTATCTAAAGAATACTTATGAGCAACCATTTACAGGAAATGTGGACGCCCAAGAATTACAAGCATTTAAAGATAAGTTTGTGGCGGCTATGGATGAAGATTTTAACGCTGCCAACGGTATCACAGTTGTTTTTGAAATGGCCAAGTGGATTAACTCAGGTAACTATGATACAAGTGTTAAGCAAGCTCTTGCGGCTATGTTGGAAGTTTTTGGAATTGTCTTTGTTGAGGAGGTTTTGGATGCAGAGATCGAATCCTTGATTCAAAAACGCCAAGAAGCGCGTGCCAATCGTGACTTTGCGACAGCGGACCAGATCCGTGACCAATTGGCTGCTCAAGGAATTAAGCTCCTTGACACCAAGGATGGAGTGAGGTGGACACGTGATTGATGTCAATCTCATTAACGGGATTGCGTTAGCTTTTGAGGGAGATGCGGTTTATTCCATGTATATTCGTCGTCACCTCATCCTCAAAGGTATGACCAAACCCAATAAACTCCATCAAGAAGCGACCAAGTATGTGTCAGCTAAGGCTCAGGCACACTTGATTTCCCTTATGTTAGAGGAGCAGGTCTTAACAGAAAAAGAAGAAGAAATCTACAAACGTGGTCGCAATACCAATAGTCACACCAAGGCTAAAAATGCCGATGTGGTGACTTACCGTATGTCCACAGGTTTTGAAGCCGTGATAGGCTATCTCCATATGACTGAAAATCTAGAACGTCTTGAGAGCTTGATTTCGTGGTGCATCCAAAAAGTGGAGGGCTAGGATATGATGGCAAAAGAACTACAAGACTGGTTTCCTGAGGCTCAGATTTCAGACCAACCAGTAGAGAAAGAGGGTTATCTCACTCTTCCTTTAGCTTCTCAACAGTGGATTTTGCTGGAGGAAGCTGGGCTCAGTGAGCGTGAAAAGCAGTTGGTTGCTCTTTTGACCCAGCAGGAGCAGGCTCGTTCGCTCAATCCTTGGTATTCCTATCTGATTGAGGGGAAGGGACAGGCACCACAAGCTTTTAAAAAGATTCAGCTGGTTTATTGTCATCTTTCCTATTTCCAACAGGAAAATCTATCCTCTTGGCTAGATATGATGCGGACCCTCTTTTCGAATTGTCAGACAGTGCTTCAGGTCGGAGCTCAGGATTATGTTTTCGTGCTGCAACAAGACAAATACACCTCTGTACGAGCTATTTTAAGTGATACGATTGAAGCGGTTGAGTATGACTTTGGACTGCGTCTCTCTATCATGTTGGGTCAGGTTTGGTCTCAGACGGGGCATCAAGCCCTATCAGACTTGATTAAAGCGGAGCGGGATTTATTTAAGACTTGGTGGCGTCAGGGTCATCAAGGTGTTCATACTTTTTCTCAGCTCTATCTTTGGAGTATGGGAGAAAGACTCGTGGACTTGAGAGTAATCAAGGAATGTCTACACCAGATGATTTTGGATCAAGATCAGATTCAGGAAATCATTCTCTCCCTTTGGGAAAATAGTGCTGTCCTAACAAAAACAGCCCAGCAACTCTATCTGCACCGCAATTCTCTCCAATACAAAATTGATAAATGGGAAGAATTGACAGGGCTTCAGTTGAAAGAGTTGACCGACTTGACCTTGTGTTATCAATTGATTTTAGGTTCTTTGTCAACTATAGTTGGTTTGTAAAGAAGTTAATATTTGGAGAAGAGGATTGCCATCTTCTCCATTTTTATGTGCAGAGTTATAGTGGATTGAGGCTGTCAATCGAAAGTGATGATGTCCCAAAAAAATGGTGAGATTGAGGGCAATTATTTTGATTTCATCAGGGATTGCATGTTTTGGTTTTCGATTTCTGTTTCCGTGTCTGAAGGCTTCTTTTCCTTTCTGTTGATAGGCTAGTAGCAGACGATTGATTTGTCTTTCAGAAAGATTCAGTTCGACACAGGCTCGATTCTTTGTTTTCTTTCCTTGGTCTATAGCTTTTATCACAAGATATTTTTTCGTTTCATTCATATTCAGTTGGATCCTTTTCATACGACTATTTTATCAAATGGGACATTTTCACGTTCGATTTACTAAAGACATTATCACATTCGAATTACAAAACCGAAAAAATAAAATGTTTTTCCTTGCAAAATTCGGGGGGGGGGTGGTATAATTATCACTAGACTGTATATTCTTCATAGGAGGTACAGTGGGGTAAATAGTCGTAAGTTGCTATTTATATATTAGACTTTCCTGCGAAACAAAATATGGTAGAATAGTTCTATGAATTATGAAGCAAGTAAACAACTAACTGATGCACGATTCAAGCGTCTTGTTGGTGTTCAGCGCACGACTTTTAAAGAGATGTTAGCTGTATTAAAACAGCTTATCAACTTAAACACGCAAAAGGTGGAAGAAAACCTAAACTAAGCCT
>NZ_VMKV01000066.1:0-46277 GCF_013276335.1 Streptococcus sp. 2100
TGTTATGACGCGCTTACGAGGCAAGTGACGAGTCAAGAGCAATGAGGCTTGAACAAAGTGAAAGCCAGCGTCTTTAGGCGCTGGCTGGTAATTTGGGCTTATAGCCCTGGGACAAACCACCCGTTTGACGGGTGGTTATGATTCTAAACGACCATCTTGACGATAGGCGATATCTGGTTGCCAAGTCCATTTAGCACCAAATTTTTCAAGTAAGTCAAAGCTGGCTTGAGGTCCCATGCTTCCAGCTTTATAGTCATGAAGTGGGGCACCATTTTCAGCCCAGAGCTCTTCGATACGGTCAATCAATTTCCATGACGCACCAACTTCATCCCAGTGGCTAAAGTTAGTTGAGTTGTTATTTAGGACATCATAAATCAATTTCTCGTATGGTTCTGGAGAAGCACCAGTTGCTGTTGCATCTGTACGGTAATCAAGTGAGTTAGGAGCCAAGTTGAATTCTTCTCCTACTTGCTTCCCATTTAGACTGAGAGAGAAGCCTTCTGTTGGTTGGATATAGATGGTCAAAATGTTTGGAGCAAGTGGTTCTCCAAAGATAGAGTCCATTTGTTTAAAGACGATGTTGACATGAGTTCCTTTTTCAGTTAGTCGTTTACCTGTACGGAAAAAGAAAGGAACACCACGGAATCGATCGCTGTCTACAAAGAAAGCACCAGATGCAAAGGTTTCAGTTGTGGATTCTGGATTCACATTTGGCTCGCTACGATAAGAGATATATTTCATGCCATCAATCTTACCTGAACGGTATTGACCACGGATAAAGTGTTCTTTAAGCTCTTCATCCGTTGGATGATAGAGGTTTTTAAAGACCTTAATCTTTTCGGCACGAATCTCGTCTTTTGTGAAGCTGGCTGGCTTGTCCATAGCAAGGAGAGAAAGAAGTTGTAGTGTATGGTTTTGTACCATGTCACGGAGGGCACCAGATTGGTCATAGTAGCCACCACGTTCTTCTACACCCAAGCGCTCCGCAAAGGTAATTTGAACATTATCGATAAAGTCCTTGTTCCAAACGTTTTCAAAAATCAAGTTTGCAAAGCGAACTGCAAAGATACTTTGAATCATTTCCTTCCCAAGATAATGGTCGATACGGAAAATTTGTTCTTCGTCAAATGTTGCTAGGAGCTCGTCATTCAACTTGCTTGCGCTTGCGTAATCTGTACCAAATGGTTTTTCAACGATTAAACGTTCAAAACCTTTACCGTCAACAATGTTTTCAGACTTGAGGTGTTTGGCAATAGTTCCAAAGAACTGAGGCGCCATAGACAAGAAGAAGAGCTTGTTGTGTTCAGCTTGGTACTTGTCATTTAGCTCAGTCTGCAATTGACGCAAAGCAATGTAGTGCTCCGTATCATTGACATCATGACTTTGATAGTAGAAGTGGCTAGCGAACTCTTGAGCCTGTTCGGTACTATCTGCCAAATCAAGGATCGATTCGACTACAACAGATTCAAAATATTCCTTGCTCCAAGGACGACGGGCAGTTCCAATGACGGCAAAATGTTTGGAAAGATTGCCGGATTTATATAGTCTAAATAGGGAAGGGTAGAGCTTGCGTTTAGCCAGGTCTCCACTCGCACCGAAAATTGTAACAATAACCTTAGATGACATCTAGCTACCTAATTTCTATTTTTATTCCTAGTCTTGCTAGGTATGAGGAAACCTCATTTCATAAACTTAATTCTAACATAATTTTCCGAAAAATCAAAAAATCCAATACGAGGTAGAAAAAAACTGCAAGGAAATCCTTACAGTTTGCGTTTAGACGTTTAAGACCTTGTCCAAGAAATCTTTCAGACGTGGGTGTTGTGGGGTATCAAAGATTTGATCAGGTGTTCCGTCTTCTAGGAATTCACCGTCCGCAGTAAAGATAACTCGGTTGGCAACCTGACGAGCGAATCCCATCTCATGGGTTACGATAATCATGGTCATACCTTGCTCAGCCAATTCCTTCATAACGTTTAGTACGTCTCCGACCATTTCAGGGTCAAGGGCAGAAGTTGGTTCATCAAAGAGCATGATGTCTGGATTCATTGCTAGACCACGAGCGATGGCCACACGTTGTTTTTGACCACCTGATAGGCTATCTGGACAGGCCTTAGCCTTATCTGCTAGACCAACCTTTTCAAGCAACTCCATTCCCAATTTTTCAGCTTCTTCCTTGGTCATCAACTTGTGCTCAATAGGAGCAAAGGTGATGTTGTCCAAAACAGACATGTGTGGGAAGAGATTGAAGTGTTGGAACACCATTCCGATATTTTCACGGACGTGGTCAACGTTGGTTGTTTTTTCAGTTAAGTCATAACCGTTCACAGTGATGTGACCGCTAGTAACTTCTTCCAAAAGATTTAGGCTACGAAGGAAAGTTGACTTACCAGAACCCGAAGGACCGATGATACAAACAACATCTCCTTCATAGAACTTGGTCGTAATTCCTTTTAAAACTTCATTTTTTCCGTAGCTTTTGTGTAAATCATTTACATCAATTTTTAATTTTGCCATTAACGAATCCTCTTTTCTAAGCGTTTCGCTAGTTTAGTCAAAAGCGTGATAATTACAAGATAGAAGATAGCAAGGATTGCATACATCTTGAAACTTTGGTAGTTACGGGCAATGATAATCTTACCAGTTTGGAAGAGTTCAACCAAACCGATAGCAGATACGATAGTTGTATCTTTAAGAGCGATAACGAATTGGTTAACAAAGTTTGGCAACATCAATTTAGTTGCTTGTGGCAAGATAATCTTACGCATGGTTTTTCCATAAGAGATCCCCAAGCTTCGGCTGGCTTCCATTTGACCAACCGGAACGGCCTGAATACCACCACGAACGATCTCAGCGATATAGGCGGCTGCATTGAGTGAGAGGGCAATGGTACCAGCTACAAAGTCGTTAATTGGACTTTGTAGACCTGTGATAGACTCGATGAAGTTTGGAATTCCCCAGAAGATGAAGGCTGCAAGAATCATCAAAGGAATACCACGGATAACGTCAACGAAAATCTCAGAGATCACACGAAGAGATTTGTATGGGCTGACACTAAACATACCAAAGATAATCCCGATAACAATGGCAATAGCAAATGAGATAAGAGCTAGAGCAAGAGTGATACCAAGCCCGCTAAGGAGTTGTTTGTAGTTGTTTTGAAGCAAGCCCCAGATAGTTGTCTCATCAACAGTGCTTGTTGAAGCAGTTGAAGATTCGCTAGCTAGGTATTTATCAAGAATCTTTTGGAATTCTCCGTTTGCTTTAAGGTTTGCAAGTCCGTTGTTGAACATCTCAATCAATTCTGGATTTGCTCCTTTTTTAACAGCAAAGGCTGTTTCACCGATTGGAGTTCCAGCGATTGGTGTTTTCAATTTTTGCCCTTGGCTGATAGAATATTTGAGAACAGGCTCATCATCCATAACGGCATCAATGGCACCAGTGTTTAAACTGTCATACATTGACGAACCATCAGCGAAGGTTTTGATTTTGTAGCCGTATTTGCTTTGATTTTCTGTTAGGAAGGTTTGAGAAGCAGTTCCGTTTTTAACACCAACTGTCTTTCCTTTTAGATCTTCATAAGAAGCAATATTGCTTGATTCTTTGACACCAAGAATGGTATTGGCAGTGTAGTATGATTCTGAGAAGTCAAAAGTTGCCTTACGAGCATCTGTGACAGACATACCAGCAATGATACCATCAGCTTGTCCAGCTTGAACAGCACTGATAGCGGCATCAAAACCAGGGTTGGTGATTTCAATTTCAAAACCTTGATCTTTAGCGATTGCCTTAATCAATTCCATATCAATACCAGTGTATTGGTTGCTTGAATTTTGGAAAACAAAAGGTGCAAAAGAAGAATCGCTGGCAATGATGTATTTAGCTTTAACAGGAATGGCTTTGAAGCCTGCAAGAGTAGTTGTAGTTGGCACTGCTGAAGATGATGAAGCAGTCCATTTCTTGATGATTTTATCAAGACTACCATCTTTTTTCATTTCAGCTAAGGCTTGGTTAAATTCAGTAACCAGGTGTTCGTATTTGCTTCCTTTTTTAACACCGAAAGCAAAACTTCCTACAGCTTCCCCATCCATTTCAATATGAAGGTCTTGACCTTGGTTAATGGCATACTCGATAACAGGTTTGTCATCCATCATGGCATCGATGGCACCAGCAGTCAAGCTGTTGTTCATCAAATCACCAGTGTCAAATGTTTTAATAGTAAAACCGTATTTATCCTTGATACTTTCAAGGAAACGTTGAGCGGCTGTTCCGTTTTTAACACCAACAGTTTTTCCTTTTAATTGGTCATATTTACTAATCTTGTGTGACTTAGTAGTTGCAATGACAACTTTTGTATCATAGTAAGTATCAGACATGGTGAAAACTTTTTCACGTTCTTTTGTCTTTGTCATCCCTGCCATGATAGCGTCAGCTTGACCAGCTTGAACCGCATTGACCGCTGCGTCAAATCCAGGATAGGACATCTGAATGTTCCATCCTTTAATCTCAGCGACTTTGTTAATAATGTCAACATCAATTCCTTTATAAGTTTGATCTGAATCTTTAAACTCAAAAGGCGCATAGGCAGTATCAGACACAATCTTAATCGTCTCAGCTTTTGCAATACCTAATGAGAAAATTGGGAATAAAATTAGCAAAAATGCTAGAAATTTTTTCTTCATTTTTAGTCTCCTTTTCCGAATATTTTCCCATTATATCAGAAAAAGTAAAAAAAGGCAAATTTTTATATTCCTGTGTCAGAAAATGTAACATTGTTTTTTCTTTTCTTTCTTTCTTGAATTGCTATTAAAAAGTGCTATAATAATAGTATATATAGAAGAAAAGAGGATAGGGATATGAAGAACAAAAGAATATTTAAAGACTTCCAAGCTTCAAAAATGAGTTTAAACATTTACACAAGCCCCTTGTTAGCCTTTGCTTTTGTCTTCATAGGAGAGTTTGTGGCTTATACTCTGTATGGTATTAGTTTGTTAGCTCTCATCGGACTTGCTAGAAATTTTGGAGAGGTTGGTCAAAATCTTGCAACCTATTTGCAGACCTTGCATCAGAGCTTGACGGATAAAACAGGTGACTTTCATTTAATTTTAGATTTACTGGCCTTTGGTTTCATTCTCAATACTGTGTTTAGATGGACTAGAAAAGTTGAGAAAAGACCTATTCGAACTTTGGGATTTTATAGAGAGAATTTCCTCAGCAATCTCCTTAAAGGATTTGGTCTAGGTTTGGCACTTTTTCTTCTTACTTTGTTAGGTTTAGTAGCCTTGGGGCAATATCGTTTTGAGTCTATTCATTTGAATCCTTATTCGCTTACCTTTGTTGTCTTTACTATCCCATTTTGGATTTTACAGGGGACAGCAGAAGAAGTGGTGGCCCGTGCTTGGCTCCTTCCTCAATTGGCCTCAAGAACCAATCTAAAACTTGCTGTTGTCATATCTAGCATATTTTTTACCCTGCTTCATGTGGGAAATTCTGGTCTCACCCCTCTATCTTTAGTGAATCTCTTTTTATTCGGAGTTGCCATGTCCCTATATCTTCTTAAAACAGATACTATATGGGGTATAGGTGGTATTCATGGAGCCTGGAATTTCGCACAGGGAAACCTCTTTGGAGTATTAGTTAGTGGTCAGTCTTCAGGAACCTCAATCATGAAATTTACTCCACAAGGCAATCAAGACTGGCTATCTGGTGGGTCTTTTGGTATTGAGGGTTCCATCGTGTCCAGTATTATTTTGTTTCTGCTGATTCTTTATCTCGCTTATCAATTAAAGAAAGAAAATGAAAGGATGTGACTTCGGTCCGTCCTTTTCTTCGTGAAAATGCTACAAGTATGCTAAAATAGGAATAGCACATGGAGAGAGGATTCTTATGATTAACCGCATTACAGATAATCAATTTAAACTAGTATCAAAATATCAACCATCAGGAGATCAACCACAAGCTATCGAACAGTTGGTTGATAACATTGAGGGTGGAGAAAAAGCTCAGATTCTGATGGGGGCGACCGGAACAGGGAAGACCTATACCATGAGTCAGGTCATTTCCAAAGTCAATAAACCAACTCTGGTTATTGCCCACAATAAAACTCTAGCAGGCCAGCTCTATGGGGAGTTTAAGGAATTTTTCCCTGAAAATGCAGTTGAGTACTTTGTGTCTTACTATGATTATTACCAACCTGAGGCCTATGTCCCTTCTAGTGATACCTACATTGAGAAGGATAGTTCTGTCAATGACGAGATTGACAAGCTCCGCCACTCAGCGACTTCAGCCCTTTTGGAGCGTAATGATGTTATTGTCGTGGCCTCGGTCTCTTGTATCTATGGTCTGGGTTCGCCCAAGGAATACGCTGACAGTGTCGTTAGTCTCCGTCCTGGTCTAGAGATTTCTCGTGATAAACTCTTGAATGACTTAGTTGACATCCAGTTTGAGCGAAACGATATTGATTTCCAACGGGGAAGATTTCGTGTGCGTGGGGATGTGGTAGAGATTTTCCCAGCCTCTCGTGATGAGCACGCTTTTCGAGTAGAATTTTTTGGAGACGAAATTGACCGTATTCGTGAGGTTGAGGCTCTGACAGGACAGGTCTTAGGAGAAGTGGATCATTTGGCGATTTTTCCAGCGACACACTTTGTGACCAATGACGACCACATGGAAGTTGCCATTGCTAAAATTCAGGGCGAATTAGAAGAGCAACTAGCTGTCTTTGAAAAGGAAGGCAAACTACTTGAAGCCCAACGTTTGAAACAGCGGACAGAGTATGATATCGAAATGTTGCGTGAGATGGGCTATACCAACGGGGTTGAGAACTATTCACGTCACATGGATGGACGGAGTGAGGGTGAGCCTCCTTATACCCTTCTCGATTTCTTCCCAGATGATTTCTTGATCATGATTGATGAGAGCCACATGACCATGGGACAAATCAAGGGCATGTACAATGGAGACCGTTCGCGTAAAGAAATGCTAGTAAATTATGGTTTTCGTTTGCCGTCTGCTCTGGATAATCGTCCTCTCCGTCGTGAAGAGTTTGAAAGCCATGTCCATCAGATTGTTTACGTTTCAGCGACACCGGGCGACTATGAAAATGAACAGACCGAGACAGTAATTGAGCAAATCATTCGTCCAACGGGACTCTTGGATCCTGAGGTGGAAGTCCGTCCGACTATGGGACAGATTGATGACCTTTTGGGTGAAATCAATGCCCGTGTTGAAAAGAACGAACGAACCTTTATCACAACTTTGACTAAGAAAATGGCAGAAGACTTGACTGACTACTTCAAGGAAATGGGCATCAAGGTCAAGTACATGCACTCGGATATCAAGACTTTGGAACGGACGGAGATCATCCGTGACCTGCGCTTGGGTGTCTTTGACGTCTTGGTTGGAATCAACCTCCTACGTGAAGGGATTGATGTTCCTGAAGTGAGTCTCGTAGCTATTCTCGATGCTGACAAGGAAGGTTTCCTTCGTAACGAACGTGGACTCATCCAGACCATTGGTCGTGCTGCCCGTAACAGTGAAGGGCATGTCATCATGTATGCGGACACGGTTACCCAGTCTATGCAACGTGCTATCGATGAAACTGCCCGTCGTCGCAAAATCCAGATGGCTTATAATGAAGAACACGGTATTGTGCCTCAGACAATCAAGAAAGAAATCCGTGACCTGATTGCTGTGACCAAGGCAGTTGCTAAGGAAGAGGACAAGGAAGTCGACATCAATAGCCTCAACAAACAAGAGTGCAAAGAACTAGTCAAAAAGCTTGAGAAACAAATGCAAGAAGCAGTTGAAGTGCTTGACTTTGAACTAGCAGCTCAGATTCGTGATATGATGCTGGAAGTCAAGGCCTTGGATTAGGGGAATAGTATGATTTATTTAAGAAAGTTAAAGAAAGAAGATTTGATGTCTTTATGGGAAATGGCTTATTCACAGCTTAATCCAGTTTGGAAACAGTATGATGCTCCCTATTATGATGATTATCAGTATTTTTCAAATTTTAAAGAATTCGAACTACAAAAATCAGAATCCATTTTAAGCCACTCAAATCGCCTTGGTATTTTTGTTGATGATAAACTAGTTGGGACTGTTTCGCGTTATTGGGTATGTAAAGAAACAAGATGGATGGAATTGGGAATTGGTATTTATGATAAAAAATTCTGGAACACTGGTATTGGGAAAGTTGCTATGTTGCAGTGGATAGATAGGACGTTTCAGGATTACTTGGAGTTGGAGCATCTGGGTTTGACAACTTGGTCAGGAAATCTTGGTATGATGAAACTTGCTGAAAAATTAAGAATGAAAAAAGAAGCTCATATTCCAAAAGTTCGTTATTATCAAGGTAAATATTTTGATAGTATTAAATATGGTATTTTGAGAGAAGACTGGGAGAAAATAAATGACGGTTATTATCAAATCAATGGAAACTCCTGAAGAGATAGAAGGTAAATCCCTCGTTCACTGGCAAACGTGGAGAGAGGCTTATGATGACCTTTTGCCTGCAGAATTTCAGGAGACAATGACATTAGAAAGATGTCGATTCTTTAGTCAAAAGTATCCAGAAAATACATTGATTGCGATAGGTGATCTGAAGGTAGTTGGTTTTATCAGTTATGGTAACTTTCGTGATGAGACTATTCAAGCTGGTGAAATTACTGCTTTATATGTTTTAAAAGACTATTACGGAAAAGGCATAGCACAAAAGTTAATGAAAACAGCTTTGACTGCTCTGAATCATTTTTCTGAAATTTTCTTATGGGTATTGAAAGATAACAAGCGAGCCATTGCTTTCTATCAAAAAATGGGTTTTACTTTTGATGGACAAGAAAAAATACTTGAACTTGGAAAGCCTATAAAGGAAAAACGGATGGTACTCTATTCTAAATAATTTTAAAAAGTAGAAGCTAATGGCACTGGTACCAAGTCTAAAAATTTAATAAATTAGAAAGTGAGTAAATTTATGTCCCGTTCCCAATTAACGATTTTAACAAATATTTGTCTGATTGAAGACCTAGAAAACCAGCGCGTGGTGATGCAGTACCGCGCTCCTGAAAACAATCGCTGGTCTGGTTATGCCTTTCCAGGAGGTCATGTAGAAAATGGCGAGTCTTTTGCAGAGTCAGTCATTCGTGAAATCTATGAAGAAACAGGATTGACTATCCAAAATCCTCAACTTGTCGGTATTAAAAATTGGCCACTGGATACAGGTGGGCGCTACATTGTCATTTGTTATAAGGCGACTGAGTTCTCTGGTACCCTTCAATCCTCAGAAGAGGGCGAAGTTTCTTGGGTGCAAAAAGACCAGATTCCAAACTTAGATCTGGCCTATGATATGCTACCCTTGATGGAGATGATGGAAGATCCTGACAAGTCAGAGTTTTTCTACCCTCGCCGTACAGAAGACGATTGGGAAAAGAAAATTTTCTAATCCTTTACCAAATAACCGAGCTGATCCAAGGCCTCCTCGATATAGTGGAGGTCTTGTTGTGTTTCGGCTTCGACTAGGTGGTAATGGATACCATCTGTCAATTCAGATAGGGGTCTAAAGTCAGAATGCTCGACTTGTTCTAGAAAATGTTGCACATCTCTACGACAAGACAGTTTCAGCAAGGTTTCAATTTCTCCATAGACGGGATGGTCAATCAAGGTATTTTGAACACGCCCACCATTATCAACGATAGCAAGGAGTTCTTGACCGATTTCTTCAACTTCATGTTTCACTTTGAAAAGTTTGTGAACATAAGGATTGGTTTCAATTTGCTTATAGATGTAGCCACGATTGGTGGATAGGATAGGAGCGCCATCGGCTCTCAAAATTGCAATGTCCTGCACAATGACCTGACGTGTGACATGAAAATGTTCCGCCAAACTTTGGCCATTAAGGGCTTTAGGAGCTTCTTTCAAGAGTTGGAGCAGGGCTTGTTTGCGATCTTTTGTCATAGTTCTTCCTTTTAATGGCGTTTTCGAAGCACTTTATAGACAGCCAGTGCTAATGTATAGTCTACCATACTATGGATAATTGTGCCAAAGCCAACTAGCACAAATAGAACATAAAACATATTTTCTACATTGGTACCAGAAGTTGCGTAAAAAAGGACACAGGCTAATACTTCAGCAAGGGCATGAACAACAGCCAAAACAAAGTTGAAAATCCAGGAAGCTTTTGGTTTATCTAGGGTATCGGGGAATTTTTGTAGGTAAAGAGCTCCCAAAGTCCCAAAAAAGATATGGGAAAAAGCTCTAAATACGATAACCATAGGATAGCCAGCCATCAAAAATCCAAAACTAGAGGCTAGGATGACAAAAACTGCCATCAAGGGCGACAAGAACATGGCAATAAAAATAGCGATATGGCTCCCCAGAGTGTAAGAAGCAGGTGGAATGACAATCTTGAAAGGCATAACAATTGGAATCAAAATTGCAATAGCCGTTAAAAGGGCAGTCATTGTCATAAATTGTGTCTTTTTCCGTGTATTCATAAGAATCTCCTTTTTATTGTATATACACTAGTATAGTACAATAAAATAGACAATAAAGCAAGGATTTACTTGGGTTTATAGATCATTTTTTAGTTAAAAGTTAGTAAAGATTTCACTGAAAAGAAACTGTATAGAGCAAAATCTCCACCTTCAAGTTTGAAAGTGGAGATTGTGTTTATTTCTTTAAGGTTTGTAGTCTTGGAACAATAGCTAGGGTTAGAACTGCAGAAATAACTAATTCGGCGATTGAATTTGTTGAGATAACAGTTGCTAGGAGTTTTTGGATATTACCATCAAAGACATTTCCAAAAAGGTAGAAAATTCCACCAAGTACAAAGACTGTGTTGGTAAGTGAACCCAGGGCACCAGCTAAAATCAGACCAGTCTTGTTTTTCATTAGTTTATAGACTAGATACGGAGTTAAACCAATCAAAATACGTGGGACGATAGCTATGATAGCTGAGTAGATGTTTCCGTTTGGTACAAAAGGTGAGAAGAGGTAGCTTGTTGGTAGAATTGTAATCGTATTAACTGTCAAGCTAAGTAGTCCCATTAAAAATCCAAGTGTAACCCCAACTCGTGGACCGTAAATAATGCTGGCAATAATGACAGGAATATGAACGATAGTCGGTTTGATTGGGAATGGAAAAAGGTTAAAGATAAGCGAGCTCAGAAAGTGTATCACGAGCATGGTTGCAAAAAAGATAGCAATGGGTGCAATATTAGAGCGTTTTTTCATCGAGAGTTTCCTTTATTCTTTCTAAAATAATTGTGAGGTCGGCTAAAGCTCCTCGTCCGTGGTCTCCACAAGCTAGTAGGGATTCCTTAGGAGCAATCAGCTGATAGCCGTAGGTTTCTAATGTTTTTAGATTAGCCTGAGTTGCTGGATGGTCATACATTTTTGTATTCATAGCAGGAGCTATTAGTTTAGGAATATGACTGGGCAAGGCTAAAGCTGTACTGGTAACCATGTTGTCCGCAAAGCCAAGGGCTAGTTTTGCGATAGTGTTAGCAGTTGCAGGGGCCACGATGAATAGATCAGTTTCTTTTCCAAGTTCGATATGATTAACCTGTTCAGGATAGGGTTCCTTCATGACATCCAGGTGGACAGGATTCTGTGATAAGACCTGTAGAGTCAAAGGTTGGATAAACTCTGTAGCAGCCTGGGTCATTAGAACAGTGACTTGATGGCCTTGTTTTTTAAGCGAACTAACTAAATCTGCCGACTTGTAAGAGGCGATTGAGCCCGTTACAGCCAAGAGAATGTTTGCCATAGCTTTCCTTTCTATGAATGATAGTCTTGAATTTTTTCAAGGAGGAGTTCTGCAATTTCTTCTTTAGTGTTAACCATTTGAAGATAATCTTTCTCGACAAAGATAGCTCGGTGCTGATCTGCTGAAATTTGAGTCAGGTCATTCGCGATGATTAAATCTGCTTGATTCTTGATAAGACTTTTTCGTGCAATGTCAACCAGATGATCTTCGGTAACATCAACCAGCAGTTTGAAACCAATCAGATGAATAGTAGGATTCCATTCCTTGACTAGGGATATGATTTTGGGTGTCTTTTTAAGGAACAAAACCTGAACCTCATCAGTTGAAGAAATCTTGGCCTGATGATTCTGCTTGTTTAAAAATTCTTCTAGATTGGAGCTAGCCTGAACTTCCTCAAGCCCTGTCATATAAACAGGAGTGTAGTCAGATACGGCCATTGAGTGAATCAAGACCTGATAATCCTGAATACGTTCTTGCATTTCAAGGAGAAGGTCGTTTGTATTGTTAATTTCTTGAATGCTTAGGTTGGGATGGGCTTTTGGCTTCAAAGCTCGTTTTGTCGTCATTAAACAAACTTCATGTCCTGAAGCAAGCAAAGTCTCTGTGATGATTTTGCCCAAGCGACCTGTAGAATGGTTAGTGATAGAGCGGACGCTATCGATAGCTTCGCTGGTACCGCCCGATGTAACTAAAATTTTCATAGCACTATTGTACACAAAAATAAACGGTAAGTAAAATGAAAGTGATAAATTTTTGGTAGAAACGAATATTTACTATAGTTTCAAACTATAAAGCCATATAAAATTTAAGAAAGGGCTCTAAAAATCTTAAAAAAATGGATATTTACGAACGTTTAGAGAGTTTGAGGATGTTAAAAATCTTGTTTTGTGATATAATGAATTATCATATAAGAGGTTAGAGGAGTTTTGAATGAAAACAGATATTGAAATCGCACAGAGTATTGAGTTGAAGCCAATCGTTGATGTTGTAGAGAAACTTGGTATTTCTTACGATGATTTGGAGTTGTATGGAAAGTACAAGGCTAAGCTTAGCTTTGATAAAATTCGTGCAGTTGAGAGCAATCCAGTTGGGAAATTGATTTTGGTTACTGCCATCAATCCAACACCTGCAGGTGAAGGAAAATCAACTATTACCATTGGTCTTGCGGATGCCTTGAACAAGATTGGCAAGAAAACCATGATTGCTATTCGCGAACCATCTCTTGGTCCAGTAATGGGGATTAAGGGTGGTGCCGCTGGTGGTGGTTATGCTCAAGTTTTGCCAATGGAAGACATCAACCTTCATTTTACTGGAGATATGCATGCCATTACAACTGCCAACAACGCTCTTTCTGCTTTGATTGACAACCACTTGCACCAAGGAAATGAGCTAGGAATTGACCAACGTCGTATCCTTTGGAAACGTGTTGTGGACTTGAACGACCGTGCGCTCCGCCATGTGACTGTTGGCCTTGGTGGCCCTCTAAACGGTATTCCACGTGAGGATGGCTTTGACATTACCGTTGCTTCCGAAATCATGGCAATTCTTTGCTTAGCAACGGACATCGAGGACTTGAAACGCCGTTTGGCTAATATTGTTATCGGTTATCGCTATGACCGAACACCTGTTTCTGTAGGTGATTTGCAGTTTGAAGGTGCCTTGGCTTTGATTTTGAAGGATGCGATTAAACCGAACCTGGTTCAGACAATTTACGGTACACCTGCCTTTGTACACGGTGGTCCATTTGCCAATATCGCTCACGGATGTAACTCTGTCTTGGCAACAAGCACAGCCCTTCACTTGGCTGATTACACAGTTACTGAAGCTGGTTTTGGTGCAGACCTTGGTGCTGAGAAATTCCTTGATATCAAGACACCAAACTTGCCAACTTCTCCAGATGCAGTAGTTATTGTAGCAACTCTTCGTGCCCTTAAGATGAATGGTGGTGTGGCTAAAGACGCTCTGACTGAAGAAAATGTAGAGGCAGTTAGAGCAGGTTTTGCCAACTTGAAACGCCATGTTGAGAACATCCGTAAGTTCGGTATTCCAGCAGTCGTAGCTATCAACGAATTTGTATCTGATACAGAAGCTGAAATCGCAGCCTTGAAAGAACTTTGTGCTTCTATTGATGTGCCAGTTGAACTAGCAAGTGTCTGGGCTGATGGTGCAGAAGGTGGAGTAGCACTTGCTGAAACGGTTGTCAAGACTATCGCTGAAAACCCATCTAACTATAAACGTTTGTATGATAATGACCTTTCTGTCCAAGAAAAGATTGAAAAGATTGTTACTGAAATCTACCGTGGTAGCAAAGTGAACTTTGAGAAGAAAGCTCAAATACAAATCGCTCAAATCGTTCAAAACGGATGGGACAAATTACCAATCTGTATGGCTAAGACCCAGTATAGCTTCTCAGACAATCCAAATGCCCTTGGAGCACCTGAAAACTTTGAAATTACCATTCGTGAATTGGTACCAAAATTAGGTGCAGGCTTCATCGTTGCCCTAACTGGTGATGTCATGACCATGCCTGGACTTCCAAAACGACCAGCAGCTCTTAATATGGATGTTGAAAGTGACGGAATTGTCCTAGGCTTGTTCTAGTGGATTGAAATTGACTTTGAGAGACTGGGTAAAAACTCAATTTCAGGAGAAAATGAAGTAAATTTTCCCATAATAGAGCGCATAATATCAAGGTTTTTCAACACCGGATATTATGCGTTTTTTGAGTTTAAATATTTTTGCCCTACCTATTTCTTATTTGCTGCAAGCAGTTCATCAATAAAATTTAGTCCTCTTTCCCTTGGGAAGAGGCTTTTTATACTCAATAAAAATCAAAGAGCAAACTAGGAAACTAGCCGCAGATTGCTCAAAACACTGTTTTGAGGTTGCAGATAAGACTGACGAAGTCAGTCACATATATACGGCAAGGCGACGTTGACGTGGTTTGAAGAGATTTTCGAAGAGTATTAATACTAGGAAAAGGACAGTTAAAACCTTCTGTGTTATACTAGAGATATGTTAGATTTGAAAGAATACGGTATTGTCATGTGGCCGGAGGAGAAGATTGTTTCTTTTCGTCAGAAACTTCTCAGTTGGTATGATGAAAACAAAAGAGATTTACCGTGGCGTAGAAGTAAAAATCCTTATCATATCTGGGTTTCTGAAATTATGCTCCAGCAGACCAGGGTGGATACAGTTATCCCTTACTACGAAAGATTCCTGGACTGGTTTCCAACTGTCGAAAGTTTGGCGAATGCGCCTGAAGAGCGTTTGTTGAAGGCTTGGGAGGGACTGGGATATTATTCTCGAGTACGCAATATGCAGGCTGCAGCCCAGCAGATTATGACTGATTTTGGTGGCCAATTTCCAAATACCTATGAAGGAATTTCCAGTTTGAAAGGGATTGGCCCTTACACAGCAGGAGCTATTTCCAGTATCGCTTTTAACTTGCCTGAGCCAGCTGTAGATGGTAATGTCATGCGGGTCTTGGCGCGTCTGTTTGAAGTCAACCATGATATTGGGATTCCAAGTAATCGCAAAATTTTTCAGGCAATGATGGAAATCTTGATTGATCCGGATCGTCCGGGTGATTTTAATCAAGCTTTGATGGACTTGGGGTCTGATATTGAGTCTCCTGTAAATCCCAGACCTGAAGAAAGCCCAGTCAAGGACTTTAGTGCGGCATATCAGAATGGAACCATGGACCGTTATCCAATCAAGGCTCCCAAGAAAAAGCCAGTTCCCATTTATCTAAAAGCCTTGGTGGTCAAAAATACTCAGGGACAATTTTTACTTGAAAAAAATGAAAGTGAAAAGCTATTGGCAGGTTTTTGGCATTTCCCATTGATAGAAGTTGATAACTTTTCGCAAGAAGAGCAGTTTGACCTCTTTCATCAGGTTGCAGAAGAAAGTGTGAATTTTGGCCCCAGTCCAGAGGAGAGTTTCCAGCAGGACTATGACCTAGATGTTGCTTGGCTTGATGTTTATTTTGAGACTGTCAAGCATGTCTTTAGCCATCGCAAGTGGCATGTTCAAATTGTAGCCGGTCAGGTGACTGACTTCCATGATTTTTCAGATAGGGAAGTTCGCTGGCTTTCACCAGAAGAATTTAAGAATTACCCACTTGCCAAACCCCAACAAAAAATCTGGCAGGCTTATGCAAAAGCCAACTTAGACAGTAACAAAGACTAGCTATCGTGTCTTCTTGTTATTTTTTTGGTATAATAGTAGAGAAAAAGGTGAACATATGAAAAAAATACTAATTGTAGATGATGAGAAACCAATCTCGGATATTATCAAGTTTAATATGACCAAGGAAGGTTACGAAGTTGTAACTGCTTTTAACGGTCGTGAAGCGCTAGAGCAATTTGAAGCAGAGCAGCCAGATATTATTATTTTGGATTTGATGCTTCCGGAAATTGATGGTTTAGAAGTTGCTAAGACCATTCGTAAGACAAGTAGTGTACCTATTATCATGCTGTCGGCTAAAGACAGCGAATTTGATAAGGTTATCGGTTTGGAGCTTGGGGCGGATGACTATGTAACCAAACCCTTCTCAAATCGTGAGTTGCAGGCGCGTGTTAAAGCTCTTCTGCGTCGTTCTCAACCTATGCCAGTAGATGGGCAGGAAGCAGAAAGTAAACCTCAACCTATCCAAATTGGGGATTTAGAAATTGTTCCAGACGCCTACGTGGCTAAAAAATATGGCGAAGAACTAGACTTAACCCATCGTGAATTTGAGCTTTTGTATCATTTGGCATCGCATGCAGGTCAAGTCATTACGCGCGAACACTTGCTTGAGACTGTCTGGGGTTATGACTATTTTGGTGATGTCCGTACGGTTGATGTGACTGTCCGACGTCTGCGTGAGAAGATTGAAGATACGCCCAGCCGACCAGAGTATATCTTGACGCGCCGTGGTGTAGGGTATTACATGAGAAATAATGCTTGATTTACTGAAACAAACCATTTTTACCAGAGATTTTATCTTTATCCTGATTTTGTTAGGTTTCATCCTTGTTGTGACCCTCCTATTACTGGAGAATAGACGTGATAATATTCGATTGAAGCAAGTCAATCAAAAGGTTAAAGATTTGATTGCAGGAGATTATTCCAAGGTTCTTGATATGCAAGGTGGGTCTGAAATCACCAATATTACCAATAATTTGAATGACTTGTCGGAGGTTATTCGTCTCACTCAGGAAAATCTAGAACAAGAAAGTAAGAGGCTAAATAGTATTCTGTTTTATATGACAGATGGGGTTCTTGCGACCAATCGTCGGGGGCAGATTATCATGATTAACGATACAGCCAAGAAGCAACTGGGGCTGGTTCAGGAAGATGTTCTGAATAGAAGCATTTTGGAAGTACTCAAGATAGAAGAAGACTATGAATTGCGTGATTTGATTACCCAAAGTCCAGAATTGTTGCTAGATTCCCAAGATATCAATGGCGAATATTTGAACCTTCGAGTTCGCTTTGCCTTGATACGTCGAGAGTCTGGCTTTATTTCAGGTTTGGTGGCTGTTTTGCATGATACGACGGAGCAGGAGAAGGAAGAACGCGAACGGAGACTCTTTGTTTCCAATGTTAGCCATGAGTTACGGACTCCTTTAACCAGCGTGAAATCCTATCTTGAAGCCTTGGATGAGGGAGCTTTGTGTGAAACTGTAGCACCAGACTTTATCAAGGTTTCTCTTGATGAAACCAACCGTATGATGCGCATGGTGACGGACCTCCTTCATCTTTCACGGATTGATAATGCTACCAGTCATCTAGATGTGGAACTGATTAACTTCACTGCTTTTATTACCTTTATCCTCAATCGTTTTGACAAGATGAAAGGACAGGAAAAGGAAAAAAAATATGAGTTGGTGAGAGATTATCCCATCAATTCTATCTGGATGGAAATTGATACAGATAAGATGACACAGGTTGTCGACAATATTTTAAATAATGCTATTAAGTATTCGCCAGATGGGGGTAAAATCACTGTCAGAATGAAGACAACTGAAGACCAGATGATTTTATCCATTTCTGACCAGGGTTTAGGGATTCCTAAGCAAGATTTACCACGTATCTTTGACCGTTTCTATCGTGTGGATCGTGCTAGAAGTCGTGCACAAGGTGGTACAGGTCTAGGACTGTCTATCGCTAAAGAAATTATCAAACAACATAAGGGCTTTATTTGGGCCAAGAGTGAATACGGCAAGGGTTCAACCTTTACCATTGTGCTCCCTTATGATAAGGATGCAGTGAAAGAAGAAGTATGGGAGGACGAAGTAGAAGACTAGAATGAGTGAAATAGGCTTTAAATACAGTATTTTAGCGTCGGGTTCCAGTGGAAATTCTTTTTATCTGGAAACCTCAAAAAAGAAGCTTTTAGTAGATGCAGGCTTGTCTGGCAAGAAAATTACCAGTCTGCTAGCTGAAATTAACCGTAAGCCAGAAGACCTGGATGCCATCTTGATTACCCATGAGCATTCAGATCATATCCATGGAGTAGGCGTTTTGGCTCGCAAGTATGGTATGGATCTTTATGCCAATGAAAAGACCTGGCAAGCTATGGAAAATAGTAAATATCTTGGCAAGGTGGATTCTTCGCAAAAGCATATTTTTGAAATGGGTAAAACCAAAACCTTTGGAGATATCGACATCGAGAGTTTTGGTGTAAGCCATGATGCAGTCGCACCGCAGTTCTATCGCTTTATGAAGGATGATAAGAGTTTTGTCCTCTTGACAGATACAGGTTATGTCAGTGACCGTATGGCGGGCATTGTCGAAAATGCGGATGGTTATCTTATCGAGGCCAACCATGATGTAGAGATTTTGCGATCAGGTTCTTACGCTTGGCGCCTCAAACAACGAATCCTATCTGACCTTGGTCACCTTTCTAACGAGGACGGTGCTGAAGCTATGATTCGGACGCTAGGAAATCGTACTAAGAAGATTTACCTTGGGCATTTATCTAAGGAAAACAATATCAAGGAACTGGCTCATATGACCATGGTCAATCAGCTGGCTCAAGCTGATCTGGGAGTCGGAGTAGACTTTAAGGTTTATGATACCTCACCAGATACCGCAACACCATTGACGGACATATAGAAAGAACGCTGAGAAGGTGTTCTTTTTATATTGACTGAACACCTAAAAAGTAATACAATGGTGTTACCATTAAAAAAGGGAGTGCAAAAGATGACTACTATTACATTAAAAGTTTCTGAAGCTGATAAAACATTTATGAAAGCAATGGCTAAGTTTGAAGGAGTTTCCCTGTCGGAACTGATCCGCACCAAAACTCTTGAAGCTCTAGAAGACGAATACGATGCTCGTGTGGCAGATTTAGCCTATCAAGAGTATTTAGAAGACTTGGAAAAAGGAGTTGAACCCATTACTTGGGAAGAAATGATGCATGATTTAGGCTTGGAGGATGAATAATTTGTATAAATTAGTTCCGACAAGACGATTCATCAAGCAATTGAAAAAATTGGACCGTTATACGCAGAAGCTAATTACAAACTATTTACAATCCAATGTTTTGGAAGACCCAAGACGACACGGAAAGGCTTTGGTTGGTAATCGCGTTGGTCAATGGTGCTATAGAATTGGTAATTATCGAGTTATCGTACAAATTGTAGATGATGAATTAGTCATTGCTACTCTAGAAGTTGGTCATAGGAGAGATATTTATTGAATTACTTTTTTCAAGTAAATTTTCATTCTTTTAAATATGATATAATAGGGCTTACAATACAAGAGAGGTTGCTTTATGGCAATAGATATTAGTGAAGAGCAGTTGGCTAAGGAGTCTGCTGATTTATTAAAAATACTTTTAAAAGATAGAACAACAAAGAAAAATATAGTTTGGGCGACGCATTCTTATAGCTTGTTAGGAAAAGGCTTTAGTCCTAGTGATAGTATTAGTCCAAGTAAGGTTACTGGAAACTATGCTAACTTGATTCAGCCCAGATCTGAAAAATCCAAGTATGAGCAAAAAGATCGTACAAAAATAAGGGCAGAAGTGTTTACACCAACTTGGTTAGTTGAAAAGCAAAATGGTTACGTGGAAGCTAAACTTGAAACTCTGAATCTTGAAGATTATATCCAAGTGCTTTGGCTAGAAATTACCTGTGGTGAAGCACCCTATATGGTAACGCGATATGATACGGTAACTGGTGAGGAAATTCCATTATCTGAGCGTGTTGGGTTTGTAGATAGAAAATTGCAGCGCATTAGTCGTGAGGTTTCGGACGAAGCTACCTTCTATGAACTTGTAAAAAAAGCTTATCGAGCTTCTTATGGTTATGAGTATCAAGGAGATTCTCTCCTTTTGGCGCGTGAAAATCTTTTAGCAACATTTGAGGACTACTATCTTGCAAAGATTGGAAATCAACCAACCTTAGAGCAAAAGAAAGAAATTGCGACTATTATATCCTACAATGTCTTTCAGATGGATGGATTGGAAAAAAATAGTCCTTATTCAGCTAGCCAAGGACAATCTCAACAACTAAGCTTGTTTACAGATGAGCTAGAAATTCAAGAAGTAGAAGAATCTAAAACCCAAATCAAAGACTGGAAAAAGAATAAAATGATAGGTTTTGAGCGCCTATCAAGTGAGGAAAGTGAAATGAAATTTGATGTCGTGATAGGAAATCCGCCTTATCAGGAGGAAATTGAAGGGGAGAATACTCAGACAAGGCCTATTTATCATTTCTTTATGGAGGAATCTTATAAAATTTCAGATAAAACTGTGCTAGTGACCCCAGCTAGATTTCTTGCGAATACAGGAGGAACTCCCAAAAAATGGAATCATAAAATGTTAAATAGTAGACATTTAAAAGTTAAATTTTATGAATTAAAGAGTAATAAAGTTTTTCCTGGGACTGATATTAAAGGCGGTGTTGTCATCACTTATCATGATAAAAATAAAGATTTTGAACCAATAGAGACATTTATCTCTGAGCCTTTACTTGATAGTATCTATAGAAAAGTTAAAAAGTTGCAAGAACCATCACTATCAGAAATTATGTTTGGCTCAGATAGTCACAAGTTGACAGACATTATGTTTGAAGATTTTCCGGAACTAATCTCTAGAACTGATTCAAGTCACAGAAAAGCTGTTTCTACAAATATTTTTGAACGATACCCTGAGGTATTTAAAGATAAAGTAGATTCAAATACAGAATACGTTCAAATAATTGGACGAGAGAAAAACGGGCGCTCTGTAAAATATCTAAAAAAAGAATACTTACGAGAGCATCCTAACTTGCTCTTTTGGAAAATTATTTTACCTAAAGCTAACGGAAGTGGTGCTTTAGGTGAAGTGCTTTCAACACCCCTAATCGGGGAACCCCTAATCGGGTATTCTCAGACGTTTATATCTATTGGAAAATTTGACACAAAAATAGAAGCAGAGGCTTGTTTTAAGTATATTAAAACTAAATTTGCTAGAGTTATGTTAGGTATTTTGAAATTAACGCAAGATAATCCTCCAGCAACTTGGGCCAAAGTCCCTCTCCAAGACTTTACGGTCAATTCAGACATTGATTGGACACAATCAGTGGCTGATATTGACCGTCAGATCTATCAAAAATATGACCTTTCTCCAGAGGAAATTGCCTTTATTGAGACACATGTAAGGGAGATGGATTAGAGAAGTATTTTTATTTGACAAATAGCGCTCAGTGATCTATAATAGATACATAGGATTAGGTCAGGAAGCATACGATGCCCTGACCCTTTTTATTTTATAGGAGATAAGTTTGAAGGAACATAAAACATTTAATCAACAGTTAACAATCTTAAGAAATAGGGGTGTTGTAGTACCAACGAATGGGAAGCCAAAGAGATTTTTAGAACAAGAAAACTATTACAATGTTATAAACGGTTATAAAGATTTATTTTTAGTAAAGGACAGTAATAATCGACCTGTTGAACCTGAAATTTATCAAAAAGGAACTCACTTTAACGAACTAAAGGCCTTGTTTTTATTTGATAGAGAACTAAGGATATTATTATTGAAATATTTATTGATATTCGAAAATTCAATAAAGACCACAGTTGCATATGAATTCTCTAAAAAACACCCTCGTAAGAATGCTTATTTAGATATTGCAAATTTTGTAGACAATGATCCTAAAAAAGTTCTTCAACAAATCTCTATCTTAACCAAGACGATTCATGATAAGGTAGATAGAACTGGCGCTATTAAACATTACATTGAGGAACATGGGGAAGTACCACTTTGGGTTTTAGTTAATTTTCTTACAATGGGAAACATTGCTAATTTTTACAATATTTTAACGGATAGTACAAAGAATATCATTGCAAAATTTTATACAGATAAATATAGAACACAAAATAAAGACAATACATTTAGACTATCTAGTGCAGATTTAAGTGCATGTTTGAAAGTGGCTAATCTAGTTAGAAATATCTGTGCACATGATGAACGACTGTATAATGTTAATTTAAGAAATGTCAGAATATCTCAAATAGCAAATCATTTTGGGATAAGGAGATATGATAATAAACGTTTTATAGTGGTTATTCTATTTTTAAAAATTGTACTTGATAAGAAAGATTTTCAAAGATTATATAAAGCTTTAATGAATCTATTCAATCAGTATGCTGATGAATTTAAAACTGTAGTGTTTGATGACATTTTAAACACGATGGGAATCAATTTAACAGAGTTAGAAAAATTATCTTAGTTTTTTAAAAAAAGGAATACTTATGCCAGTAGAAATTAAAACAACTAAAGAAATTCATCCTAAAATCTATGCCTACACTACACCGACGGTAACCAGCAATGAGGGCTGGATTAAGATTGGTTATACGGAGCGTGATGTCAGACAACGGATTAAAGAACAAACGCATACAGCTCATATTGATACAGATGTCTTATGGACTGGAGATGCGACTTATACGGAAGAACCTGATAAAGGAAAGACCTTTAAGGATCATGATTTCCACCATTTCCTTTCTTTTCATGATGTGGAGCGTCGTCCTAAGACGGAATGGTTCTATTTTAATGGAACTCCTGAAAAATCAAAAAATCTCTTCGATAAGTTTGTTAAGCATGATTTATCAGGTTATCAGCCTGGACAAGGACAGGACTATACCTTGCGACAAGAGCAGGAAGAAGCAGTTGCTAATACATTAGCTTATTTCCAAGAACATGCTGGAGGCAAATTTCTCTGGAATGCCAAGCCACGATTTGGTAAAACCTTGTCTACCTATGACCTAGCTCGTCGAATGGAAGCTGTTAATGTCCTAATTGTAACCAACAGGCCTGCCATTGCTAATTCATGGTATGATGATTTTGAAACATTCATAGCAGGTCAAACAACTTATAAGTTTGTTTCTGAATCAGATAGCCTTAAGAGTCGTCCAACCTTATCACGTAAAGAATTTGTTGGTATTTTAGATGACGATGTAAGACAACTTGCTTTTATCAGTCTTCAAGACTTGAAAGGTTCTGTTTATTTAGGTGGCGAGCACGATAAACTCAAATGGGTGACTGATCTGCATTGGGATTTGTTGGTTATTGACGAGGCTCATGAAGGAGTTGATACCTTCAAGACTGATCAAGCCTTTAATAAGATTCGACGGAATTTTACTCTGCATTTGTCAGGTACACCATTTAAAGCATTGGCCAAAGGAGATTTTACAGAGGATCAAATCTACAACTGGTCTTATGCGGATGAACAGTCTGCTAAATCGACTTGGTCTTCTGAGCAAGAAGAGGAAAATCCATATGAAACCTTACCTCAGTTAAATCTCTTTACCTATCAAATGTCTCAGATGATTGGTGAGGAGTTAGAAAAAGGTGTTCAACTGGATGGCGAAAATATCGACTATGCTTTTGACTTGAGTGAATTTTTCGCCACAGATGATAAAGGGAAATTTATCCATGAGCAAGATGTCAGAAATTGGTTAGATACTCTATCGAGCAATGAAAAATATCCATTTTCAACTAAAGAACTTCGAAATGAACTCAAGCATACTTTTTGGCTGTTAGAACGTGTAGCCTCAGCTAAAGCTTTAAAAGCTCTACTAGAAGAACATCCCATCTATGAAAATTATGAGATTGTGTTAGCTGCTGGCGACGGGCGTATGTCTGAGGATGACGATAAAGTCAAACTCAAATCCTTAGATTTGGTTAGAAAAGCGATAGCAGAGAATGACAAAACCATCACCCTATCCGTCGGTCAATTGACGACAGGTGTCACTATCCCTGAATGGACGGGCGTATTGATGTTATCAAATTTGAAATCACCTGCACTTTATATGCAGGCCGCCTTCCGTGCTCAAAATCCTTACTCATGGACCGATAACAAAGGAAATCACTTTCGCAAAGAAAGAGCCTATGTATTTGACTTTGCGCCGGAAAGAACCTTGATTCTCTTTGATGAGTTTGCCAACAACTTATCGCTTGCAACTGCAGGAGGCGGCGGGACTTCGACAACTCGTGAAGAAAATATCAGAGAATTACTAAATTTCTTCCCTGTCATAGCTGAAGATAGTGCTGGTAAGATGGTTGAAATTGATGCTAAGGCGGTTCTAACCATTCCTCGCCAGATAAAAGCTAGAGAAGTTCTTAAACGTGGCTTTATGTCCAATCTCTTATTTGATAATATCAGCGGTATTTTCCAAGCTAGTCAAACAGTTCTAGACATTTTAAATGAACTCCCAGTTGAAAAGGAAGGGAAGTTACAAACATCATCTGAACTATTAGACTTTTCAGATGTTACAGTAGATGATGAGGGGAATGCAGTAGTAGACCATGAAATCGTAGTGAATCAGCAAATGCGACTTTTTGGAGAAAAAGTCTATGGACTCGGTCAGTCTGTTGTTGAACTGATCACTAAGGACGAAGATAAAACTCAAAAGCAACTAGTCAATGACTTGAGCAAGACAGTTTCTTCAGTGATTGTAGAGGAATTGAAAGTTGGATATGAAGACCTTAAAACTCGAGAAGCAGATCACATCAAGAAACAAATTACAGCAATATTTGAGAATGAAATTCGAAAAAATGACATTGAAAGAAAAATTTCTGAAGCTCGTATCAAGCAAGAATTGCAGCAACAAATCAAGGAAGCGGTTGATAAGGAGCAAAAGGATAAGATTCAAGAAGATTTTGATAAACGTTTAGAAGAAAATAATCTCATTCACAAAGAAAAACTAGAGCAAACACTCAAAAAAGAAGTGGAAAAAATGCCTGAGAAGTTTATCGAACAGGTTGAGATAAAACGTGTTGAACAGTTAAAACAATCAGCTCAAGATGAGATTCGTGACCATCTTCGAGGATTTGCACGAACAATTCCAAGTTTCATCATGGCCTATGGCAATCAATCTCTAACACTTGATAATTTTGATACCTTTGTTCCTGAGCATGTTTTCTTTGAAGTGACTGCTATTACGATTGACCAATTTCGTTATTTGAGAGATGGTGGACAAGATTTTGCAGGACATCTCTTTGATCGAGCAACATTTGACGAAGCTATCCAAGAATTTCTTCGTAAGAAAGAGGAGTTGGCGGATTATTTTAAAGATCAAAAAGAAGACATTTTTGACTATATTCCACCGCAGAAGACCAACCAAATTTTCACTCCTAAACGAGTGGTGAAAAGGATGGTGGATGATTTGGAAAAGGAAAATCCAGGGATTTTTGATGATCCATCTAAGACTTTTATTGATTTGTACATGAAGTCAGGCCTCTATATTGCAGAATTGGTTAAGCGACTATATAATAGCGTAGGTATGCAAGAAGCCTTTCAAAATCCTGAAGAGCGATTAAAACATATCCTAGAAAATCAAGTTTATGGATTTGCCCCTTCAGAAATTATCTATAACATTTCCACTAATTTTATCTTTGGAAATCTTTCTAAAGATATCAGTAGGAAGAATTTTGTTTTAGAAGATACTATTCCAGCAGCTAAAGAAGGAAGAATTCAGGAGTTGGTTGATTCCTATTTTGAAAATAATTAAAAAGAAGGCTGAGTCAAAATTCTTTGAAATCAGAAAAAACGCATAAGATAAGGTATTGACAATCCTTGGTATTATGCGTTTTATTGTGGGAAGATGTATAATGGATTGAAATAAGATATGAACAAATCGATTAGGAATTTAAAGCATTTTATAACAACGTTTTAGAGTAACGGGGTACTATTTCATATGATACAGGAAAAAAACAACTCCCTGATGATTCAAGGAGTTGTCTATAGTTAAATTAATTTTTAGAAGCTTCTTAGAGTTCTGGATTTTTCCATGCTTCGTCAATAATAGCTTGCAATTCTTTAGCAGATGCTTGCATTTTTTGAGTTTCTGCATCGTTCAATGGAATGTTTACTGGACGAACGATACCGTGTGCTCCAACGATAGCTGGTTGACCGATAAAGACGTTCTCAATTCCGTATTGACCTTCTTGGAATACGGAAAGTGGAAGTACTGCGTTTTCATCGTCAAGGATTGCTTTAGTGATACGAGCGAGGGCTACAGCGATACCGTAGTATGTAGCACCTTTCTTGTTAATGATTGAGTATGCAGCGTCGCGAACAGAAATGAAGAGTTCTACAAGGTCAGCTTCATTCAAGTCACGGTTAGCTTGCAACCATTGTTCCAATTTTACACCGGCAACGTTAGCATGTGACCAAACGGCAAACTCAGAGTCACCGTGTTCACCCATGATATAGGCGTGAACTGAACGAGCGTCAACACCGATTTTTTCAGCAAGGGCTTGACGGAAACGAGCTGAGTCAAGTGAAGTACCTGAACCGATAACGCGTTCTTTAGGGAAACCAGAGAATTTCCAAGTTGAGTAAGTCAAAACGTCAACTGGGTTAGCAGCAACAAGGAAGATACCTTTGAAACCTGATTCAACAACTTGAGTTACGATTGATTTGTTGATAGCAAGGTTTTTACCTACAAGGTCAAGACGAGTTTCACCTGGTTTTTGAGGTGCACCTGCAGTGATCACAACAAGGTCAGCGTCTGCACAGTCAGAGTATTGAGCTGCATAGATTTTTTTAGGTGAAGTGAAGGCAAGGGCGTGACTAAGGTCAAGCGCATCACCAACAGCTTTTTCATGCAATTGTGGAATTTCGATAATTCCAAGCTCTTGTGCAATTCCTTGGTTAACAAGTGCAAAAGCGTAAGATGAACCTACAGCACCATCACCGACAAGGATAACTTTTTTGTGTTGTTTAGTTGAAGTCATTGTTCTAAACATCTCCTTAATTTTATTAGGGGATTTTCCCTAGACAACTTCATTCTATCACTTTTAAAAAACTTTGTCACGAATATGCCGTATAGTTCTCTATGTAAACGTTTTAGTGGTTTAGAGGCTGAAATAGATGGAAATTTATGGTATAATGTTGTTACTTACTAATTGTGAAATGAGGCATTTATTAATGCAGGATAAAAATTTAGTGAATGTCAATCTGACAAAGGAGATGAAGGCTAGCTTTATCGACTACGCCATGAGTGTTATCGTAGCGCGAGCTCTTCCTGATGTTCGAGATGGCTTAAAACCTGTTCACCGTCGCATTCTCTACGGAATGAATGAATTGGGTGTTACTCCAGACAAACCCCATAAAAAATCTGCTCGTATTACAGGGGATGTCATGGGTAAATACCACCCACACGGGGATTCCTCTATCTATGAAGCCATGGTCCGTATGGCTCAATGGTGGAGCTACCGTTACATGCTTGTAGATGGTCATGGGAATTTTGGTTCCATGGATGGAGATAGTGCTGCCGCTCAACGTTATACCGAGGCACGTATGAGCAAGATTGCTCTGGAAATGCTTCGTGATATCAACAAAAATACAGTTGATTTCGTTGATAACTATGATGCCAACGAACGGGAACCCTTGGTCTTGCCAGCGCGTTTTCCAAACCTTTTGGTTAATGGAGCAACTGGTATTGCTGTTGGGATGGCAACCAATATTCCACCTCATAATCTAGGTGAAACCATTGATGCAGTGAAGTTGGTCATGGATAATCCTGAAGTGACTACCAAGGAATTGATGGAAGTCTTGCCTGGACCAGATTTTCCAACTGGTGCTCTTGTCATGGGGAAATCAGGTATCCACAAGGCTTATGAAACAGGTAAAGGTTCGATTGTCCTACGTTCTCGTACTGAAATCGAAGAAACTAAGACTGGTCGTGAACGAATCGTTGTAACAGAATTTCCTTACATGGTTAATAAAACCAAGGTACATGAGCATATTGTTCGTTTGGTTCAGGAAAAACGTATTGAGGGGATTACAGCAGTACGTGATGAGTCAAACCGTGAAGGGGTTCGATTTGTTATTGAAGTCAAGCGTGATGCCTCAGCCAATGTTATCCTTAATAATCTCTTCAAGATGACCCAGATGCAAACCAACTTTGGTTTCAATATGTTAGCGATTCAAAATGGTGTACCGAAGATTTTATCTCTTCGTCAGATTTTGGATGCTTATATCGAGCACCAAAAAGAAGTGGTTGTTCGTCGTACACGTTTTGATAAGGAAAAAGCGGAAGCGCGCGCTCATATCTTAGAAGGTCTCTTGATTGCGCTAGACCATATCGACGAAGTGATTCGTATCATTCGTGCTAGTGAAACGGATGCGGAAGCACAAGCTGAGTTGATGAGTAAGTTTAAGCTTTCTGAACGTCAAAGTCAAGCTATCCTTGATATGCGTCTTCGTCGTTTGACAGGTTTGGAACGAGATAAGATTCAGTCTGAGTATGATGACCTCTTGGCTCTGATTGCGGATTTAGCGGATATTCTTGCTAAGCCAGAACGTGTTTCTCAAATTATCAAAGACGAATTAGATGAAGTTAAACGTAAATTTTCCGATAAACGCCGTACAGAGTTGATGGTTGGTGAAGTCTTGAGTCTTGAAGATGAAGATTTGATTGAAGAATCGGATGTCTTGATTACCCTTTCTAACAAAGGATACATTAAACGTCTGGACCAAGCTGAATTTACTGCTCAAAAACGTGGAGGTCGTGGTGTCCAAGGAACAGGAGTGAAAGATGATGACTTTGTTCGTGAGTTAGTGTCAACTAGCACCCATGATCATCTGCTCTTCTTCACAAATAAAGGACGAGTTTATCGTTTGAAAGGTTATGAAATTCCTGAGTATGGTCGGACTGCCAAAGGGCTACCAGTAGTCAATCTCTTGAAATTGGATGAAGACGAAAATATTCAGACGGTTATCAATGTTGAGTCTGATCGCAGTGATGATGCTTATCTCTTCTTTACAACCTGTCACGGTATTGTGAAGAGAACCAGTGTTAAGGAATTTGCCAATATTCGTCAAAATGGTCTCAAAGCGCTGAATTTAAAGGATGAAGATGAGTTAATCAATGTCTTGTTGGCGGAAGGAGATATGGATATTATCATTGGTACCAAGTTTGGTTATGCAGTTCGCTTTAATCAATCAGCCGTTCGTGGTATGAGTCGTATCGCCACTGGTGTGAAAGGTGTTAACCTTCGTGAAGGAGACACAGTTGTTGGTGCCAGCTTGATTACTGATCAAGATGAGGTTCTTATTATCACAGAAAAAGGATATGGTAAGCGTACAGTCGCTACTGAATACCCAACAAAAGGTCGTGGTGGTAAGGGAATGCAGACAGCTAAAATTACCGAAAAAAATGGCTTGCTGGCCGGTCTTATGACTGTTCAAGGGGATGAGGATTTGATGATTATCACTGATACAGGTGTCATGATTCGAACCAATCTTGCCAATATTTCACAAACAGGACGTGCAACTATGGGAGTTAAAGTAATGCGCCTGGATCAAGATGCTCAGATAGTGACTTTCACAACGGTTGCGGTGGCAGAAAAAGAAGAAGTTGGGACAGAAAACGAAACAGAAACAGAAGGTGAAGCATAATGTCTCAAAAAAATAATAAAAAGAAAAACAAGCGAAAAAATTTGCTGACAAATATCCTAGCAGGATTTCTGATAGTACTATCACTAGCTTTGATTTTTAATGCGCAAATTCGAAATATTTTCATAGTCTGGAATACCAATAAGTATCAAGTTAGCCAGGTATCAAAAGAAAAATTAGAAGAAAATCAGGATACAGAAGGCAATTTTGACTTTGATTCTGTCAAAGCTATCTCTTCGGAAGCTGTTCTAACTTCTCAATGGGATGCTCAAAAATTACCAGTTATTGGGGGAATTGCAATTCCTGAATTGGAAATGAATTTGCCGATTTTTAAAGGACTTGATAATGTTAATCTCTTCTACGGAGCTGGTACAATGAAACGCGAGCAAGTAATGGGGGAAGGAAATTATAGTCTAGCTAGTCACCATATCTTTGGTGTTGATAATGCTAATAAAATGTTATTTTCTCCTTTAGATAATGCTAAAAATGGCATGAAGATTTATCTAACCGATAAAAATAAAGTTTATACTTATGAAATACGTGAAGTCAAACGTGTGACACCGGATCGTGTTGATGAAGTTGATGATAGAGAAGGGGTCAATGAAATCACATTAGTAACCTGTGAAGACCTTGCTGCTACAGAACGTATTATTGTCAAAGGTGATTTGAAAGAAACAAAAGATTATTCACAAACATCTGATGAAATCCTAACAGCTTTCAATCAACCATATAAACAATTTTATTAATACAAATCAGTGAAATCCAGAATTTCACTGATTTTTTTAAGATTTTCATAAAAATATAGTAAAATGAAATAAGAATAGGACGAATCGATCAGGACAGTCAAATCGATTTCTAACAATGTTTTAGAAGTATATGTGTACTATTCTAGTTTCAATCTACTATACTTGCCAAAAGGTGTCGGCTCCATCTTTACCTTCCATGTCAAAGGTGGGGAGGCAGAAGCACGCAAGGTCATTGATCATTTAGAAATCTTCTCTGATCTTGCAAATGTGGCAGATGCTAAATCGCTTGTTGTCCATCCAGCAACAACCACTCACGGTCAATTGTCAGAAAAAGACCTAGAAGCGGCAGGTGTCACACCAAACCAAATTCGTTTGTCAATCGGACTTGAAAATGTAGATGATTTGATTGAAGACTTGCGCTTGGCCTTGGAGAAAATTTAAAGTAAAAGAAGATAAACAGTGGGTTTCGACTCGCTGTTTTTGATTTTCCTTCAGGCATGATATAATGGATAAAGAAGTCTAGAAAGAGGAACGATATGAACGAAATCAAATGTCCCAACTGTGGGGAAGTCTTTACAGTAAATGAAAGCCAGTATGCTGAACTTTTGTCCCAAGTGAGAACGGCAGAGTTTGATAAGGAACTACACGATAGGATGAGGCAAGAACTGGCCTTGGCTGAGCAAAAGGCTATGAATGAGCAACAGACTAAACTGGCTCAGAAGGATCAAGAAATTGCGCAATTACAGAGTCAGATCCAAAACTTTGATACAGAAAAAGAATTGGCCAAGAAAGAAGTTGAAGAGACAAGCCATCAGGCCCTCTTGGCTAAGGACAAGGAAGTACAGGCTTTGGAGAACCAATTGGCCACTTTGCGTTTAGAGCATGAAAATCAACTGCAAAAGACCCTTTCTGACCTAGAAAAAGAACGTGATCAGGTTAAAAATCAGTTACTATTGCAAGAAAAGGAAAATGAGTTGTCTTTGGCTTCTGTTAAGCAAAACTATGAAGCCCAGCTTAAAGCAGCTAGTGAACAAGTCGAGTTCTATAAGAATTTCAAAGCCCAGCAATCTACAAAAGCGATCGGGGAAAGTCTGGAACAGTATGCAGAGAGTGAGTTTAACAAGGTCCGTAGTTTCGCCTTTCCAAATGCCTACTTTGAGAAGGATAACAAGGTCTCTGCGCGTGGGTCTAAGGGAGACTTCATCTTCCGTGAGTGTGATGAAAATGGGGTAGAGATTATCTCCATCATGTTTGAGATGAAGAATGAAGCTGACGGAACGGAGAAGAAGCACAAGAATGCAGATTTTTACAAGGAATTGGACAAGGACCGTCGGGAGAAGAACTGTGAGTATGCCGTTTTGGTGACCATGCTTGAGGCTGATAATGACTACTTTAACACAGGGATTGTTGACGTCAGTCACGAGTATGAAAAGATGTATGTGGTTCGTCCTCAATTCTTTATTCAGTTGATTGGGCTCTTACGTAATGCGGCTCTTAATTCTTTAAAATACAAGCAGGAGTTAGCGCTTGTTCGCGAGCAAAATATCGACATTACACATTTTGAGGAAGACTTGGATGCTTTTAAACTAGCTTTTGCTAAGAACTATAATTCAGCTTCGACAAACTTTGGAAAAGCTATTGATGAAATCGACAAGGCCATCAAACGCATGGAAGAGGTTAAGAAATTCCTGACCACATCTGAAAACCAACTCCGTTTAGCTAACAACAAATTGGAAGATGTCTCTGTTAAAAAATTGACCCGGAAAAATCCAACCATGAAAGCGAAATTTGAAGCATTGAAGGGGGAGTAGAAAGCAAAAATGAACGGTATTATCAACTTAAAAAAAGAAGCAGGAATGACCTCGCATGATGCGGTTTTTAAACTGCGTAAGATTTTGGGCACCAAGAAAATTGGTCATGGTGGGACCTTGGATCCAGATGTAGTGGGTGTTTTGCCCATTGCGGTTGGCAAGGCGACCCGCATGGTCGAGTTTATGCAGGACGAGGGCAAGGTCTATGAGGGGGAAATCACTCTGGGCTATTCAACGACGACCGAGGATGCTAGTGGGGAAGTTGTCGCAGAGACGCCTGTTTTGTCACCTTTAGATGAAACCATTGTTGATGAAGCGATTGCGAGCTTGACTGGACCTATTACCCAGATTCCCCCTATGTATTCGGCAGTTAAGGTTAATGGTCGCAAGCTCTATGAGTATGCGCGTGCTGGTCAGGAAGTGGAGCGTCCAGAACGTCAGGTGACCATTTATCAATTTGAGCGAACAAGTCCGATTTCTTATGATGGCCAACTTGCCCGATTCACTTTTCGTGTAAAATGCAGTAAAGGGACTTACATCCGTACTTTGTCAGTTGATTTGGGTGAAAAGCTTGGTTATGCGGCTCATATGTCTCAGTTAACTCGTACTAGTGCTGCTGGCTTACAATTAGAAGACGCACTGACCTTGGAGGAAATTGCTGAAAAAGTAGAGGCTGGCCAATTGGACTTTCTCCATCCTATAGAGATTGGGACAGGTGATCTTGTCAAAGTTTTCCTAAGTCCAGAAGAAGCTACAGAAGTTCGCTTTGGTCGTTTTATTGAGCTAGACCAAACGGACAAAGAACTGGCTGCCTTTGAAGATGATAAATTGTTAGCCATTCTAGAAAAACGGGACAAACTCTACAAGCCAAGGAAGGTTTTTAGCTAGATCGTTTAGGAATAAAAATCGGGTGATAGATAACAATTGCTTGATAAAACCCCATACTAATAGTAGAATGGGGTTGGGAATTATAATATTCCAATTGTTGCGAGTTGTAGATACTCAAATAATCTATATAGAAATTTAGAGGTGTGAAATGAAGCAATTTAAAATTCTTTCAGATAAATATTTAGAGTCCATTACAGGTTCTGGTGGGAACTCAGGCCCAGGAGTATATTGTGTAGACGTTAAAGGTCGAGCAAAATGCAGTATCAATCATGGAGAGTTTTGGGGGTACACGGGAAGTGTAATAGTCAATGGCTGGATTAATTATGGTCCATGGGCACCTAGACCAGGATTTGGTGTGATAATTCCATGATGCAAAATGAGTTTCGAGAAAGGGTGGAGCAACTTCTTCAACAAAAAGAAATAAATGAAAATAGTGAGTTGAGTCACCTGTTTCGTCTTGCTATACAAAATTTAGACAGAAATGAAAAATACCAATCGGTCATGGCCAATTTGAGTCAAGGGTTGTCGCTTTACCTCATGACGCATCATTACCAGGCACCTAAGTCTGTCATTGATTTTGGTTTATGGATTGCCAAAGCTCCTAGCCAGGAAAGAGGGAGACTGGCTTTCTTGCAGATGCTTGCTCAAACCCTACAGGGCTTTCGTTAAAACTATCGAACATCAGAGGGAAGACTCTGGTGTTTTTTGCTGATGAGACTATAAATTTTGTAAAAAATGTGATAGAATAGACGACGGATAAAATAACGGAGGATAGCATGCAAAATAGACCAATCATTATTGGAGTGACAGGTGGTTCTGGTGGTGGTAAAACCAGTGTTTCAAGAGCCATTTTATCGCATTTTCCTGATGAAAAGATTTCCATGATTGAGCATGATTCATACTACAAGGATCAGTCTCATTTGACCTTTGAAGAGCGTATCAAAACCAACTATGACCATCCATTTGCCTTTGATACAGACTTGATGATTGAGCAGATGAAGGAATTGTTGGCAGGGCGTCCGGTGGACATTCCGACTTATGACTATACTGAACATACACGGAGCAGCAAGACCTATCGGCAGGAGCCTCAAGATGTCTTTATCGTTGAGGGGATTTTGGTCTTGGAGGACAAGCGTCTACGCGATTTGATGGATATCAAGATTTTTGTGGATACGGATGACGATGTGCGCATTATTCGTCGTATCAAGCGCGATATGGAAGAACGTGGCCGTAGCCTTGATAGCGTTATTGACCAGTATCTAGGTGTGGTTAAACCCATGTACCATCAGTTTATCGAGCCGACTAAGCGTTATGCTGATATCGTCATTCCTGAGGGAGTCAGCAATACAGTAGCTATCGACCTGTTGACGACCAAGATTGCTAAGATTTTGGAAGAAGCTCGAAATAGCAAATAAACAGAATTGGAGGCCTTGCCTCCTTTTTCTATTTTTCCTTCATACATGGTACATAAATGGAGATTTTTAGGCATATTTTTGGTATAATAATACCCATGAAAGAGCAAGGAAATGAATAGTAGGTGGAGATGGAAAAGTATTTATCGGTAACAACTTTGACCAAGTATCTGAAAATGAAATTCGATAAAGACCCTTACTTGGAACGGGTCTATTTAACTGGTCAAGTTTCCAACTTTCGTAAACGACCTACTCACCAATATTTCTCCCTAAAGGATGACCAGGCAGTTATTCAAGCGACCATCTGGTCTGGGATTTATCAGAAATTAGGCTTCGATCTGGAAGAAGGAATGAAGATCAATGTGATTGGGCGTGTTCAGGTTTATGAACCGAGTGGTAGCTACTCCATCATCATTGAAAAGGCTGAGCCTGATGGGGTTGGGGCGCTTGCGATTCAGTTTGAACAACTCAAGAAAAAATTGACAGAAGAAGGCCTGTTTCAAGAACGTTTCAAGCAACCTCTGCCCCAATTTTCTAAGAGAATTGGTGTAGTGACCAGTCGCAGTGGAGCCGTGATTCGAGATATTATCACGACCGTCAGCAGGCGATTCCCAGGTGTCGATATTCTTCTCTATCCGACCAAGGTTCAAGGAGATGGAGCGGCAGAGGAAATAGCACGGAATATTTCGCGTGCTAATCAACGAGACGATTTGGATTTGTTGATTATTGGTCGTGGTGGTGGTTCCATCGAGGATCTCTGGGCCTTTAACGAAGAAATTGTGGTACGAGCTATTTTTGAGTCTCGTTTGCCAGTTATTTCTAGTGTGGGGCATGAGACGGATGTGACCTTGGCAGATTTTGTGGCAGATCGACGGGCTGCGACACCAACAGCTGCTGCTGAACTAGCAACACCTGTGACCAAGTTGGATCTATTAGCTCATTTGCAAAATCAGGAAAAACGGATGGCAACAGCAGTTCGAAATGTCCTATCGAAGAAACAAGAAGCTTTGAAAAAATGCAGTCAGTCTGTTATCTTTAGACAACCAGAACGTTTGTATGATGGCTATTTGCAACGCTTGGATCAACTGCAACTGCGATTAAAACAGAGTTTGCGAACACGGATTTCTGATAACAAGCAAGTCGTCCAAGCACGGATGCATCTACTGGTTCAGTTATCACCTGCTACCAAAATTCAACGTTATCAAGATCGTCTAGGTCAGTTGGACAAGCTTCTCCGCAGCCAAATGGCTTTGGTTTATGATGCCAAGGTTGCTGAGGTGAAAAGACTTTCAGAAGCCTTGCTCATGTTGGATACCAGTCGAATCGTGGCGCGTGGTTATGCTATTGTCAAAAAAGAAGAGTCCGTTGTAGATTCGGTTGAGAGTTTGAAGAAAAAAGACCAAGTAACGCTTTTGATGCGAGATGGTCAAGTAGAATTAGAGGTTAAAGATGTCAAAACAAAAGAAATTTGAGGAAAATCTAGCAGAACTGGAGACCATTGTCCAAAGTTTGGAAAATGGTGAAATTGCTCTGGAAGATGCGATTGCTGCCTTTCAAAAGGGCATGGTCTTGTCAAAAGAGCTCCAAGCGACGCTGGACAAGGCTGAAAAGACCTTGGTCAAGGTCATGCAAGAAGACGGAACAGAAAGTGATTTTGAATGAAAAAGCAAGAAAAATTAGCTCTTGTTGAGTCGGCTTTGGAAGACTTTTATGGAGACCAGCAGTTTGCCTCTAGTTTGAGAGAGTCGGTTCTCTATTCCATTCATGCTGGTGGCAAGCGTATTCGGCCTTTTCTCTTGTTGGAAGTTTTGGAAGCTTTACAAGTTGCCATCAAACTTGCTCACGCGCAGGTGGCTGCAGCCTTGGAAATGATTCATACAGGGAGCTTGATTCATGATGATCTTCCAGCTATGGATGATGATGATTACCGTCGGGGACGTTTGACCAATCATAAGAAATTTGGTGAAGCTATGGCAATTTTGGCTGGAGATGCTTTATTCCTAGATCCTTATGCTTTGATAGCGCAGGCAGATTTGCCAAGTCAGATCAAAGTGGACTTGATTGCCAACTTATCCCTTGCTTCAGGTAGTCTGGGTATGGTAGCAGGGCAGGTTTTGGACATGGAGGGTGAACACCAGCACTTGTCTTTGGAAGAACTCCAGACTATTCATGCCAATAAGACTGGAAAACTACTAGCCTTTCCTTTCCAAGCAGCTGCTATCATAGCTGAATTGGAACCTGAAATGCAGGCAAAGCTGAAAACTGTTGGTGAATTGATTGGACTTGCTTTTCAGGTCAGAGATGATGTGCTGGATGTGACAGCTAGTTTTGAGGAAATCGGCAAGACACCACAAAAGGATCTACAGGCAGAAAAGTCAACCTATCCTGCCTTGTTGGGCTTGGAAGAGGCCATTGCCTTTTGTAACCAAACCTTGGATCAAGCCAATGCCAAATTAGACGACATTGCCCAGCAGGTTCCCTTTGAAACAGAATCAATTGTAAGTGTAGTAGAAAGTTTGAGAATCAATGGCTAAGGAAAGAGTGGATGTACTAGCTTATAAACAGGGCTTGTTTGAAACGCGAGAACAAGCCAAACGCGGCGTCATGGCTGGACTAGTCGTTGCAGTCCTGAACGGAGAACGGTTTGACAAGCCAGGAGAGAAAATTCCAGATGACACCGAGCTAAAACTCAAGGGTGAAAAACTCAAGTATGTCAGCCGTGGTGGCTTGAAATTAGAAAAGGCCTTGCAGGTATTTGATTTGTCAGTTGATGGAGCGACCACGATTGATATCGGTGCTTCTACTGGAGGCTTTACCGATGTCATGTTGCAGAATGGTGCTGAGTTAGTCTTTGCAGTTGATGTCGGCACCAATCAGTTGGCTTGGAAACTACGCCAAGACCCACGAGTGGTCAGCATGGAGCAGTTCAATTTTCGTTATGCAGAAAAGACTGATTTTGAAAAGGAACCGAGCTTTGCCAGTATTGACGTGAGTTTCATTTCCCTCAGTCTGATTCTTCCGGCCTTGCACCGTGTCTTGGCTAATCAGGGTCAGGTTGTGGCTTTGGTTAAGCCCCAGTTTGAGGCAGGACGTGAGCAGATTGGGAAAAATGGAATCATTCGTGATGCCAAGGTCCATCAACATGTCCTTGAATCTGTCACAGCTATGGCAGTAGAGGAAGGCTTTTCAGTCCTTGGATTGGATTTTTCTCCCATCCAAGGTGGACATGGAAATATCGAGTTTTTAGCGTATTTGAAAAAAGAAGAGTCAGCAAGCAATCAGGTTCTTGCTGAGATTGAAGAAATAGTAGAAAGGGCGCATAGTCAATTTAAAAATGAATAAAAAAGAGAGACTTGAAAAAATTAGACGATTTGTGACAGATTATCAAATCGGTACACAAGAAGAAATTGTAGAACATTTGAAAGAGGCAGGCATCACTGCCACTCAGGCGACAGTATCACGTGATATCAAAGAGCTAGGCATTGTCAAAATTCCTTTGAGAGATAACACCTATGTCTATGAATTGCCAAAATCAATCGTAAAAAGTTTGCAACTAGCTGAATATAATATCGAATCGGCTCAATTGATGGACAAGATGATCAATCTCCAAGTTATTCCAGGAAATACGGCTTTTGTAAAAGCTCAGTTAATTGAGACTTTTGCGGATAAGATTTTCAGCTGTTTGGCTGATGATAGCTCGATTTTAGTCATGGCCAGAAGTGAAAGTCTAGCTGAGGAAATCTTTGAACAAGTAAAAAAATGGTAGGTCTATATGTTACTTGAAATTTCGATAAAAAACTTTGCCATTATTGAGGCTATTTCCCTCCATTTTGAAAAGGGGATGACAGTCCTGACTGGTGAAACAGGCGCAGGGAAGTCGATTATCATTGATGCCATGAATATGATGTTGGGAGCTCGTGCGACGACAGATGTTATTCGTCATGGTGCACCAAAGGCAGAGATTGAGGGGCTTTTCTCAGTTGAGAATAGTCGTCTTTTACAGGAAATTTTTGATGAGCAAGGTTTGGAATTGGGTGATGAAATTATCATCCGTCGGGAAATCTTGCAAAATGGTCGGAGTATTAGTCGTGTCAATGGCCAGATGGTTAATCTGTCTGTTTTGCGTGCTATTGGGCAACATCTGGTGGACATTCATGGTCAGCATGATCAAGAAGAGTTAATGCGTCCCCAACTGCATATCCAGATGCTGGATGAATTTGGTGATACAGCCTTTTGGGACTTAAAAGAAACCTATCAAACAAGTTTTGATGCCTATCGAAAAATGCGCAAGCAGGTTCTGGAAGTCAAGAAAAACCAACAGGAACACAAGGCACGTATCGAAATGTTGGAATTTCAAATGGCAGAGATTGAGGCAGCAAACTTGCAGGCTGGAGAAGACTTGTCTCTCAATCAAGTGCGTGATAAACTTCTCAATCATAAAAATATTGCGGATACACTGACCAATGCCTACAGTATGTTGGACAATGAAGACTTTTCAAGTCTGGCCAATGTTCGTTCAGCCATGAATGACATGGAAAGTGTCGAAGAGTATGACCCTGAATACCGTGAAATTTCAAGCTCACTGTCTGAGACCTACTATGTCTTAGAAGACATTAGCAAACGTTTGGAAGCTATTATCGAGGATCTTGATTTTGACGGCAATCGTCTCATGCAGGTTGAGAATCGTTTGGATTTCCTTCATACCATTACCCGTAAGTACGGTGGGACTGTAGACGATATCTTGCTTTATTTTGCCAAGATCACGGAAGAATACAATCTCTTGACAGGCAATAATCTTTCGTCTGAGGACATGGAAGCAGAGCTCAAGAAGTTGGAAGTCAATCTTGTCGACTTGGCAGGTCAGCTTGCCTCTGCTCGTCATGACTTGGCTCAGCAGCTCGAAGTTGAGATTAAACAAGAACTGCAAGACCTTTATATGGAAAAAGCCCAGTTTCAGGTTCGTTTTAGCAAGGGCAAATTCAGTCGTGAGGGCAATGAAATGGTTGAGTTTTATATTTCAACCAACCCTGGAGAAGACTTTAAACCCTTGGTTAAGGTTGCTTCTGGAGGGGAATTATCTCGTCTCATGTTAGCCATTAAGTCTACCTTTTCACGTAAAGAAGGCAAGACCAGCATAGTCTTTGATGAGGTGGACACAGGAGTTTCAGGTCGTGTAGCTCAAGCTATTGCACAGAAGATTCACAAGATTGGCCAACATGGGCAGGTTCTAGCTATTTCCCATTTACCACAAGTGATTGCGATTGCGGATTATCAATTCTTTATTGAGAAGATTAGTAATGACCATTCAACGGTTTCGACTGTTCGTCTCTTGACGGTCGAAGAGCGAGTGGAGGAAGTTGCTAAGATGTTGGCAGGTGATGATGTGACCGAAGCAGCCCTGACGCAAGCCAGAGAATTGTTGAGAAACAGAGAGAAATAAGATGACTGACTATTATGTAATTGGAGATGTTCACGGAAAAGCTGGGATGCTGGAAGACCTTCTCAAAACCTGGGATGGTCAGACCCAGTTGCTCTTTCTAGGGGATTTAATTGACCGTGGTGAAGATAGTTGCCGTGTCCTTGAAATGGTCAAGGATTTAGTGGACAATCAAGGGGCTATCTGTTTATCAGGAAATCATGAGTATATGTTTTTGACTTGGCTAGATGATCCAGAAGAAAGCTATGACCACTATCGTCGTAATGGTGGTGATACAACTATTAACTCTATCCTAGGTCGTCCCTTGGATGCACCAGTTGACGGAGTGGAGGATGCCAAGCGTGTTGCTACTGAAGCGGCAGACTTGGTCGAATTCATTCGTCAAATGCCATTTGTAGTAGAGACAGACAAGTGTATCTTTGTACATGCTGGTATTGATCTGACCTTGGACGACTGGCATGAAACCACAGATTACAAGAAAGTATGGCTTAGAAAACCATTCCACGAAGCCGAAAATCATACTGGAAAAACCATTGTCTTCGGTCATACACCGGTCTATGGTTTGTTAAAGCAAGAGCGTGGTACAGCTGAGCTTTGGATTGCAGAAAATGGTAAGATTGGAATGGACGGAGGAGCTGTTTATGGTGGTGTCCTTCACGGGATTGTCTTTACAGACCAAGGGATGACAGAACACCACTTTATCGAAAATGACGGCTTTGTCGCTGAAGATTAGTACTCCTAGCAGGGGATGGTCTTGTCAAAATATCAAAAACAATTTATAATAAATAGATACCCTGAAAGGAAGAGACTCATGAACTTAGAAGAATTGAAAAAACGACAGGAGAAGATCCGTAACTTCTCTATTATTGCCCATATTGACCACGGGAAGTCGACTCTAGCAGACCGCATTTTGGAAAAAACTGAGACAGTCTCCAGTCGTGAAATGCAAGCTCAGCTTTTGGATAGTATGGATTTAGAACGGGAACGTGGGATTACCATTAAGTTAAATGCCATCGAGCTCAATTACACTGCAAAAGACGGGGAAACTTATATTTTTCACTTGATTGACACACCAGGACACGTAGACTTCACCTATGAAGTTTCCCGTTCGCTAGCTGCCTGTGAGGGAGCGATTTTGGTGGTCGATGCTGCCCAAGGGATTGAGGCTCAAACTCTTGCCAATGTTTATCTGGCCTTGGACAATGATTTGGAAATCATGCCTGTCATTAACAAGATTGACCTGCCAGCTGCAGATCCAGAGCGCGTGCGTACGGAGATTGAAGATGTCATTGGTTTGGATGCCAGTGAAGCAGTTTTGGCTTCTGCCAAGGCTGGTATTGGGATCGAAGACATCCTTGAGCAAATTGTAGAAAAAGTACCAGCACCAACGGGTGATGTGACGGCACCACTCAAGGCCTTGATTTTTGACTCAGTTTACGATGCCTATCGTGGGGTTATCCTCCAAGTGCGTGTCATGGATGGGGTGGTCAAACCTGGCGATAAGATTCAGCTTATGAGCAATGGCAAGACCTTTGATGTGACCGAAGTCGGTATTTTTACACCCAAGGCAGTTGGTCGTGATTTCCTTGCGACTGGTGACGTTGGTTATATTGCGGCTTCTATCAAGACAGTTCAGGATACTCGTGTGGGGGATACCGTTACCTTGGCAACCAATCCTGCGGCAGAGCCATTACATGGTTACAAACAGATGAATCCTATGGTCTTTGCGGGTCTCTATCCAATCGAATCAAACAAGTACAATGACCTACGTGAAGCCCTTGAAAAATTGCAGCTGAATGATGCTAGTCTCCAATTTGAACCAGAAACATCTCAGGCACTTGGATTTGGTTTCCGTTGTGGTTTCCTTGGACTTCTCCATATGGATGTTATCCAAGAACGTTTGGAACGTGAGTTCAACATTGACCTCATCATGACAGCTCCATCCGTTATCTATAAGGTTAATTTGACCGACGGGGAGTCAATGGATGTGTCTAACCCGTCTGAGTTTCCAGACCCAACTAAGATTGCGACCATTGAAGAGCCTTATGTTAAGGCGCAAATTATGGTACCACAGGAGTTTGTCGGGGCAGTAATGGAATTAGCTCAGCGCAAGCGTGGTGACTTTGTGACTATGGACTATATTGATGATAACCGTGTCAATGTTATCTATCAAATTCCGCTGGCTGAAATCGTCTTCGACTTCTTTGATAAACTCAAATCTTCGACACGTGGTTATGCAAGTTTTGACTACGAATTGTCAGAGTATCGTCCATCTAAGCTAGTGAAAATGGATATCCTTCTCAATGGAGACAAGGTGGATGCCCTCAGCTTTATCGTTCACAAGGACTTTGCCTACGAACGTGGGAAACTCATCGTTGATAAGCTCAAGAAAATCATTCCTCGTCAACAATTTGAGGTTCCAATCCAAGCAGCAATTGGACACAAGATTGTCGCTCGTACTGATATTAAGGCCCTTCGTAAGAACGTACTTGCTAAATGTTATGGTGGTGATGTTTCTCGTAAACGTAAACTCCTTGAAAAACAAAAAGCTGGTAAGAAACGTATGAAAGCTATTGGATCAGTTGAAGTCCCACAAGAAGCCTTCCTCAGCGTCTTGAGCATGGATGAAGAATAAGTTATCAGAAATGTCTTTCCTTGTTCACAGGAAATGTATATAAGAATCAATAGTAAAGCAGGCTTTAATGGCCTGCTTTTTTATAAACTATCAAGAAATCGGAGAAAATAATGGTATAGTAGATTGAAACTAGAATAGTACACCTCTACTTTTAAAACATTGTTAGAAATAGATTTGACTGTCCTGATAGATTTGCCCTGTTCTTATTTTTTCATTTCACTATAAAATTTTAAATTTGTGACCATATCTTGACTGTATTTTCCTCTCTTTTTCGAATAAATAAATAGAATAATCAAATCTAGATTAAAAAATGTGCTATAATGAAAGGAGAAGCAATATGACTGTACGTCATCCGGGCATTAGCCCGACCAACGATTTGGTTGCTAAGAAGATTTTTAGCAATCCGGAAATCACTTGTCAATTTATTCGCGATATGCTGGATTTACCAGCAAAAAATGTGACCATTTTGGAGGGAAGCAATATTCATGTCTTGCCTTCCATGCCCTATTCGGCGCAAGATTTCTATACCAGTATAGATGTTTTGGCGGAGTTGGATAATGGTACGCAAGTTATCATCGAAATTCAGGTTCATCATCAGAATTTTTTCATCAATCGTTTATGGGCTTACCTTTGCAGTCAGGTCAATCAAAATCTTGAAAAAATTCGTCAACGAGAAGGTGATACTCATCAGAGTTATAAACACATCTCACCAGTATACGCTATCGCAATTGTGGATAGTAACTAGTTCTCAGATGACTTGGCTTTTCATAGTTTTAGCATGCGAGAGGATAGGACAGGTGAGGTTTTAACAATTACAAACAATGGACAGGAAAACCATCTGGTTAAGATGGCATTCTTGGAACTAAAAAAATACAGAGAAACCAGCAAAGACGAGGTTCGCAAGCCATGGTTGGAGTTTTTCGGGAATAAACCCTTTACCCAAGAACCTGAGCGAGCCATCAGCCAAGCAGACCAACTGCTAGATTACAAGAGCTGGTCCGAGGAGGACAGGGAGATGTTTAGTTAACTACGTATGCGAGAAGAACAAGCCTTATTAGCACAGGACTATGCCTTGGAACAAGCTGAAGAAAAAGGGTTGGAGAGAGGTCGTGCAGAGGGGCTTGAACAGGGATTAAAAGTAGGTTTAGTAAATCTAGTCCGCCAAGGTCTTCTGACTTCTGAGGTTGCTAGCCAGCAGTTGGGCATAACCGTCGCTGAGTTTGAGGAGCTATTGAAAAAATACAAATAAGCCCTAAAAAATATAGAGAAACCAGCAAAGACGAGGTTTGCAAGCCATGGTTGGAGTTTTTTGTAACTCTCTATCTCCTAGATAGGGTTCGATAAAATACAGTGATTTCGGAGTTAGCTAGTTAGGTCATTTGTAAATCAAGTAAGCCTAAGAGAAGTAGTGATCTTAGAAAAACTGGAGCTGGCTAGCTAATAATCTAATCTATAAGAATCCCTAAGCAAGGGGTTAGAATCTATAAACTGGCCTATGATTTAGTTTTATCCATAAATGATTAAAAAGAGGGTATGGCGTGGCTACTACAGAAGAGCGGCTTTTTAATCATACAATGCTAGGATTTGTTTTTATCAATTAGCTTTTGATGTGCTTAACATCAGGTGGAAACACTTCGAAACAAACCGTAACTAAAATGTTATCAAATTGTAATAAAACCTTGATTTGTATATGTTTCTCAAGACAGAATCGTCAGGAAGCTTGATAGAATAGCTTTGTAGAGCCTATCCATATATATATATATATATGGATAGGCTGTCTTTTTCTTGATACTAAGTGAGATAAAGAAGTCAAATGATTATCTTTTTAAAGTAATTTAAGGTATAATAGTTTAGTCATATCAGGTTGAATGATTGAGTGCATTTTTGATTCACAAGGCAAACCTTTGCATTGTGTTACAGTTATGGACTCAGTAATTACACTTGAAAAAATTTAAACTAAAAAGGGGAACATCTAATATGTTTTATAGTGAGAAGGACGATAGAGAAAAACAATTACGTTTTTCGATTCGGAAGGTTAGTTTTGGAGCGGCCTCGGTAGCCGTGGCGGCGCTGTATCTCTTTATGGGAAGTGGAGCGGTATCTGCTGAGGAAGCACAGGCCGTACAGTCAAATGAGGAGGTGGCAGCTGATAAGGATTCGGAAACAGAGAAAAAATCAGAGAATCAGCAGCCAACCTACGCTGCTCCTGCTGCAAAGGAACAAGGATCTGCAACCAATACTGAAGCAGGGGATGAAGGCAAGCAAGAGAGTCATCCAGAGACCAAAGAGGAAGAAGCCAACTCATCTGAAAGAAGCGAAACTACAACAAAGACTCAATCGGATGAAGACTCTGTGAGTGGGGACTCTAGCTCTCCAAAATCTGAAGGTGAAGGTACAAGATCAGAAGAAGCAAGCAACAAGCCAAAAGTACGTAAAAGACGTGATGCATCTGCCCCACCAGCGACTGCAACCGATGACGACCCAGATGCACATCAGACTTATACAGCTCCAGGGGATGGTGCAAGTGTAGATACATTGGCGAACAAATTAAGAGAACTGCCTGCAACAGTAGAGAATGAGAAAAAACTTGCTAACATAGACCAAGTTGGTGCTACCAAAAATATAACTCCAGGTCAAGTGAGTGACTTAGATGAATTTGGCGGTTGGAAGGCAGTCAATGGCGGAAAATTCGGTGTTGCAAGAAAGACAGATAACGGGGTATTTCCCATTGAGACTGTGAATACGGTTATTTCAAATAATAAATTTAAAACTTATTTAGATGAGAGCTCTTTCGATCGTTCACAAAATTATGCTTTTTTTCTAGGGCAAGTTAGAACGGAAAAAACTAAAGATAAACAAGTATTTGATAATACTGAATACAAAAAATATGATAATGGAAATCAAGGAAATAAAGGAAAAGGGATAGTAGGTTACAATGGTATCGAGAAAACTTTTAAAGCTTATTCTTCTTCCACAGGAACTGGAGTAACAATTGCTTTTAGAACGGGATTTACAGGAGATATTGACGGGAATAAGGCTGCGTATAAGGTAGTAGTTATGACTAAGGCTGGAGATGGCTCATCTTTAACTATCTACGAAGAAACATTTAAACCTACTGATAATATAGATAATGATAAAAAGAAGGTAACAAAAGTTGATGCAGCAGGAATTAAAACATTTGATACTAATATGAATCCAATTCCTAGTCGGGATGAATTAAATTCCAAGTTAGCTCAAGATGCTAATAAAAACAAATTAGGGATGAATTTTGGTACATTTCAAAGTAAAGGAATTGAATTGCCACCAGGTGTAACCGAGTATACAGTTCGTATTAGTGCGGCTGATAATAACAAATTAGGTATGGGGTATCAAATACCTTGGGAACATTATGCTCTACCAGTTGTTGGAACAGGGTTTTCAGTTACTCAGGATACTAGGAAAGTAGCCAAGGACTTATCTGAAAAAGTTTATAATAAATTAACCGAATCAAAAGCAGAAGATACAAAATGGTCAACTCCTGAAACCAAGGCTGCTTATGAAGCAAAATTGCAAGAAATTAAGGAGAAGATTGATTCTGGAGCTAGTACTAGTGATTACCAAACAGTAGTGGGAGAGGCTGTAGAACAGTGGAAAAAATTAGATGAAGGTCAGAAAATTAAGGACAAAGCTAAAAAAGTAATAGAAGATAAGCTTAAA
>NZ_VMKV01000067.1:0-7547 GCF_013276335.1 Streptococcus sp. 2100
ATATCTACGGCAAGGCGACGTTGACGTGGTTTGAAGAGATTTTCGAAGAGTATAAGTCTCTACATAACAAAACGCATATTACCAAGGTTCAAAACTTGATAATATGCGTTTTTCTTTTTTATTCAACGTGGGTTGTTTGATTGGCAAAGGCGATAATAGCTTGCTTCAACTCATCTCCGCTGAGAGTGCAGAATTCTTCAATCTTTTGATTGATGGCTTCTAGAGGCATGACATTGACCTTACCAACGAAAATCTTATCCATAACTTGGTTATCAACAAGTTCGGTTGATACCAAGAGTTCTTCGTAAAGTTTTTCACCTGGGCGGATTCCAACTTCAACGATTGGAATTTCGCTTTCGGTGTGCCCACTTAGAAGGACCATTTTCTTGGCCAAGTCATAGATTTTGACTGGTTTGCCCATATCAAGGATAAAGACTTCCCCATCCTTGGCATAAGCACCAGCATGGATAACCAAACGGCTAGCTTCTGGAATAGTCATAAAGTAACGGGTCATGCGGAAGTCTGTCACCGTTACAGGACCACCTTCAGCAATCTGGCGTTCAAAGACTGGAATGACACTACCACGGCTACCAAGAACATTTCCAAAACGAACTGCACAGTAGGTCGATTGGCTACGTTGGTTAAAACCAGTGACAATCAACTCAGCCACGCGCTTGGTTGCTCCCATAACATTTGGTGGATTAACCGCCTTATCTGTCGAAATCATAACCATCTTAGGTACTTTGGCTTCATCAACAGCTCTAGCAACATTGTAAGTTCCGCGGATATTGTTCTTGAAGGCTTCTTTTGGATTGCGCTCCATCATAGGAACGTGCTTGTGGGCAGCCGCATGATAAACAATAGCTGGCTTGTACTGCTCAAAGACTTGCAAGAGACGGTCATAGTCTTGAATATCGGCAATCACTGGCACATAATCAATCCCTTGGAACTTGCGAATCAATTCATGATAAACAAGGTAGATTGAGTTTTCCCCATGACCGAGCAAGACAATGCGTTCAGGATTGAAGCGACTAACTTGACGACAGATTTCAGAACCGATTGAACCTCCAGCTCCTGTGACTAAGATGGTCTTACCTGTCAGTTCTGCACCCAGACGCGATTCGTCAAGACGAATTTCCTGACGACCCAAAAGGTCTGTGATATCAATCTTCTGGAAGCCTCCACCTGCTGGGTGAAGTCCTTGAACAACCGTTTCAACATTAGGCATCTTGTAACATTTGACATCCAGCTTATTACACATCTGCAAGATACGCTCATATTCTGACGGGTCAAGCGACGGAATTGCAACGATAATTCGCTCGATTTGATGGCGTTTGGCTAATTCAGGCAGATTGTCATAAGAGCCTAAAACAGGGATACCACCAAGTTTTTGACCCTTTTTCTTAGCATCCTTATCCAAAATACCAACAAGTTCCAAATCACTGGTTGGGTGTTGGTAACTGTTCATAAAGAGGGCTCCGCCATCACCAGCACCAATCAAGAAGGTTCGACGGTGTTCTCCATCGCCACTTCCTTTTTTGCGTCTAGAGTAGATTAACTGCCAAGTAATCCGTGGCAATAAAATCAAGAAGGTACTCAACAAGATAAAGAGAATGATGAAACGGATGGAGAAGAGTGGCAAGAAGGCATAGCAGATTCCATAAGACAAAACACTGCTGGCAGTCACACCAAAAAAGATTTTCATGAAATCCGTAATCTTGCTGTAACGACTAATACTAGCATTCAACCCCCAAAAACCAATCATCAATTGATAGAACAGAAAGGCCAAACTCGTATAGATAATGTAGTCAACAGGTGCTGGATTAATCAGCCCATAAAATAAAATATAAGATACAATGATCGAAACCACCATACTGAAAATATCAAATATTCCCCAGAAAACCTGCTTTTGTTGTTTATTTAAAATTTCCACCAGATCAATCACATAATCTGTTAGTTTTTTATTCATGTCAATCTACTCCTCCTTAAAAGAGTTTTACTATATTGTTATTGTAGCACATTTTAATTTATTTGGCTTATTTTTCCAAATAAATTACTGTTCCCTTGTACTCTTTCTTCCATTTAAATCCTCTAATTAAACCTACAATCGTTCCAAGGCCATAAGCAAAGTGAATGGAAAATAAAAGAAAGGGCATCACAATTAGAAATCCATTTTTATGTTTTAATAAAGTCAGCAAAGTGAGTAGTGATAAAAGTAAAAAATAGGCGCCTAATAGTAAAGTTATGAATACGAATGTGATCGGTAACAATGCTAGACTAAACACAAGACTCAAAACAAATAAACAAGGAACATAGTGAAATAATGATAAACACTTAAACTGAACATGACTTGTCAAGCCAATCCACAAACCATTTGAATACTTTTGATGCAGCATTTTCTTGAATGTTGGTCGAATATACTGATAAGATAGAATACTTGGGCTATAGCGGATTTTATAACCATGTTCTCGAATTCTATAATGAATATCATTATCTTCAGTTCGGCCAAGTTGCTCATTTACTAAACCAACCTTCTGGAAAACCTCTCGTTTATACATCCCATGAAAAATAGAAGAAACATATCTATCCTCGGCACTATTTCGATAATTGGCAATGCTACTGCCAAACATATTTTCCTCAACAAGATGCAAGGTCTCTGCCCATTTTCCTTTTCCTTCGACAATCGTCGGTCTAGGCCCCCCACAGACAAATTCACCTTGTTGAATAATAGCCACATTGTTCATTACAAAAGTCTCAGTAACTTTTGAATGAGCATCAATTTTTAAAATAAGGTCCCCTACAGAATGTTTAACTCCCAGGTTAAAACCACTAGCTTGATTTTTCTTAGGATTGTTATACAATCTAATTGAGTTAAACTCTGTATCTTCCTTTATCAATTGCTGAATGATAGCTGTGGTCCCATCTGTGGACATAGCATTTATAAATAGAATTTCAATATTCTCTTTAGGATAGGTTTGATTTTTTAAGTCTTCAATTAGACCAGGCAGATATTTTTCTTCATTGTATGCACTGATTACAATGGATACGAGAAGACTTTTAACATTTTGAGTCACTACTACTCTCCTGAATTTTTCCTTCCACCATTCTATCATAATTTTCAAGACTTTCCCATTTTTATCTTGAAAGCCAGAAACCTTACTTGACATTATAGTGAAAAAGCCTTAAAATAAGCTGTTATTAAAATCAGCTATAAGAGGTATTATATGAAAAAGCAATCACTCTTTTTTGTTCCAGGTATTATCCTGATTGGTGTTTCCTTGCGAACTCCTTTTACTGTTTTACCCATTATTTTGGGAAATATTTCGCAAGGTCTAGAGGTAGAAGTTAGTTCGCTTGGTGTCTTGACCAGCCTGCCTCTCCTTATGTTTACCCTCTTTTCACCATTTTCTACCCGACTGGCTCAGAAAATCGGCTTGGAGCATCTCTTCACCTACAGCCTCTTCTTCTTGACCATCGGCTCACTTATTCGACTAATCAATCTGCCCCTGCTCTATCTAGGAACCTTGATGGTTGGGGCAAGTGTCGCAGTCATCAATGTCCTGCTTCCTAGTCTTATCCAAGCCAATCAACCAAAGAAAATTGGTTTTCTGACCACCTTATATGTAACCTCTATGGGGATTGCAACGGCTCTGGCTTCCTATCTAGCTGTGCCCATTACACAAGCCAGTTCTTGGAAAGGCCTTATCATCCTCCTCACCCTGCTCTGTCTAGCAACTTTTTTGGTCTGGTTGCCAAATCACCGCTATAATCATAGACTAGCTCCACAAACCAAACAAAAAAGTAAAGCAAAGGTTATGCGTAATAAACAGGTCTGGGCAGTTATTGTCTTTGCAGGTTTTCAATCCTTGCTCTTTTACACTGCTATGACTTGGTTACCTACCATGGCCATCCATGCAGGCCTTTCCAGTCACGAAGCTGGATTGCTAACTTCTATCTTCTCTCTGATTAGCATTCCTTTTTCAATGACCATCCCAAGCCTGACAACCAGCTTGTCTACTCGCAACCGTCAGCTTATGCTCACTCTGGTTTCACTGGCTGGCGTGATCGGCATTTCCATGCTCTTTTTCCCTGTTAGTAATTTCTTTTACTGGCTTGCCATCCATCTCCTCATCGGAACCGCAACCAGCGCCCTCTTCCCCTATCTCATGGTCAACTTTTCACTCAAGACAAGCGCCCCTGAAAAGACAGCCCAATTATCTGGCCTTTCTCAAACAGGAGGCTATATCCTAGCAGCCTTTGGTCCAACTCTCTTTGGTTACAGTTTTGACCTTTTTCACTCTTGGGTGCCAGCTGTAGCTGCCCTCTTGCTCGTCGATCTCCTGATGACTGTGGCTCTCTTCACAGTGGACAGAGCTGATAAAATCCTCTAAACTTCTAGTTTTTCCTAGGAGTTTTTTATATATAAAAATTTTATACATTTCTCTTGACAGGGCTTTCTTTTAGATGTACAATGTATGTGTAGAAAAATTATATATAAAAATCTTACACATTAGAAAAGGAGGTTCCCCATGTACTTTCCAACATCCTCTGCCTTGATTGAATTTCTCATCTTGGCCGTACTGGAAAAAGGGGATTCTTATGGTTATGAGATTAGCCAAACCATTAAGCTGATCGCTAATATCAAAGAATCCACACTCTATCCCATTCTCAAAAAATTGGAAGGCAATAGCTTTCTGACAACCTATTCTAGAGAGTTCCAAGGTCGCATGCGCAAATACTACTCCTTGACAAATGGTGGTATAGAACAGCTCGTGACCCTAAAAGATGAATGGGCACTCTATACAGACACCATTAATGGCATCATAGAAGGGAGTATCCGCCATGACAAGAACTGAATACCTGACTCAGCTAGAACTCTATCTCAAAAAACTGCCTCAGGCTGACCAAATTGAAGCCATGGACTATTTCAGGGAACTCTTTGACGATGCTGGAGTCGAAGGAGAAGAAGAACTCATTGCCAGTTTGGGAACTCCCAAAGAAGCAGCCCACGAAGTTCTATCCAATCTTCTCGATAAAAAAATCAATGAGGCACCCGCTCAAAAAAATAACCGACAAATTTTACATATCGCCTTGTTAGCTCTCCTTGCAGCACCTATCGGCATTCCTCTGGGAATCGCCATCCTCGTGACCCTGTTCGCAATCCTTGTGGCCGCTTTGACTGTCATTCTGGCTTTCTTTGCGATTTCCATACTTGGTATCATTGGCGGATTCCTATTTTTAGTTGAAAGTTTCACTGTCTTAGCCCAAGCCAAACCAGCCTTTATCTTGATTTTCGGTTCTGGTTTACTGGCTATCGGTGCTTCTTCACTAGTTTTACTAGGCATTTCCTATGTAGCCCGCTTCTTCGGTCTACTCATTGTTCGCCTGGTGCAATTTGTTCTTAAAAAAGGAAAGAGAGGTGACCAGCATGCGTAAATTGACAAAAGGATTTCTCATTTTTGGTGTGGTGACTACCGTTATCGGCTTTATCCTGCTCTTTGTAGGCATCCAATCTGACGGAATCAAGAGCCTACTTTCCATGTCCAAAGAACCTGTCTATGATAGCCGTACGGAAGAGCTAACCTTTGGCAAGGAAGTCGAAAACCTAGAAATTACGCTCCACCAACACGCGCTGACCATCACAGACTCTTTCGATGATCAAATCCACATTTCTTACCATCCATCACTTTCTGCTCACCATGATCTTGTTACGAATCAAAACGATAAAACTCTGAGCCTAACGGATAAAAAACTGTCTGAAACTCCGTTTCTCTCTTCTGGAATTGGCGGGATTCTCCATATCGCAAGTAGCTACTCTCGTCGTTTTGATGAAGTTATTCTCCAATTGCCAAAAGGAAGAAGTCTAAAAGGGATTAACGTGTCAGCCAATCGTGGACAAACCAGTATCACTAATGCTAGTCTTGAAAATGCGACCATCAATACCAATAATGGCTATCTCCTCCGAATTGAAGGAAGTCGTATCAAAAACAGTAAACTCACAACGCCCAATATCGTTAATATCTTTGATACAGATATTACAGATAGTCAGCTAGAGTCAACAGAGAATCACTTCCACGCTGAAAATATCCAAGTTCATGGTAAGGTTGAACTGACTGCCAAAGATTATCTCAGAATCATCCTAGACCAGAAAGAAAACCAACGAATTAACTGGGACATCTCAAGTAACTACGGTTCTATCTTCCAATTCACAAGGGAAGAGCCTGAATCAAGAGGCACGGAATTAAGCAACCCTTACAAAACTGAAAAAACCGATGTCAAGGATCAACTCATTGCGAGATCTGATGATGATATTGAACTAATATCCACACCAATCAGACGTTGACAAAAACGCTTACATCTGCTACTATGGAAACATATTTATCTAACTAAAAGGAGGTTCTACCATGAAACAAGAATGGTTTGAAAGTAATGATTTTGTAAAAACAACAAGCAAGAACAAGCCTGAAGAGCAAGCTCAAGAGCTTGCAGACAAGGCTGAAGAAACGATAGCCGATCTCGATACACCAATTGAAAAAAATACTCAGTTAGAGGAGGAAGTCTCTCAAACTGCAGTCGAATTGGAAAGCCAGCAAGAAGAGACAATTGAAACTCCTGAAGACGGTGAAGCGAGAACAGAAATAAAAGAAAAGAAGGCATCTAATTCTAGTGAAGAAGAGCCAGACCTTTCTAAAGAAACAGAAAAAGTCACTATAGCTGAAGAGAGCCAAGAAGCTCTTCCTCAGCAAAAAGCAACCACGAAAGAGCCTCTTCTTCTCAGTAAATCTTTAGAAAGTCCTTATATCCCCGACCAAGCTCCAAAATCTAGGGATAAATGGAAAGAGCAAGTGCTTGATTTTTGGTCTTGGCTAGTGGAAGCAATCAAATCTCCTACAAGCAAGCTTGAAACAAGTAGCACACACAGCTACACAGCCTTTCTCTTGCTCATTCTATTTTCTTCATCTTCCTTTTTCTTTAGTATCTACCACATCAAACATGCTTACTATGGACATATAGCAACCATAAACAGCCACTTCCCTGAGCAACTAGCACCTTTAACTCTCTTTTCTATCATCTCTATCCTAGTAGCAACAACACTCTTCTTCTTTTCATTCCTCTTGGGTAGTTTCGTTGTGAGACGATTTATCTACCAAGACAAGAACTGGACGCTGGAAAAGATTCTCCAACAATATAGTCAACTCTTGGCAATTCCAATCTTCCTAACTGCCATTGCTAGTTTCTTTGCCTTCTTTGATAGCCTACGATTTTCAGCCCTTTTGTGTGTGATTAGCATTGGAATCATTCTGCTTGCTAGCCTCCATATCATTACGAGACCTAGTCAAGCAAGTGAAAGCGACTCCTTCTATCAATTATTCTTGTCTGTCCTTGTGAACGGAGTCATTATCCTCCTCTTCTTTGTAGCTGAAGTGGCACTGATTGGAGATTATCTTCGTATCTTAGCCTTTCTTTAAACTTCATACTCTTCGAAAATCTCTTCAAACCACGTCAGCTTCGCCTTACCGTAGATATATGTTCCTGACTTTGTCAGT
>NZ_VMKV01000067.1:7553-10051 GCF_013276335.1 Streptococcus sp. 2100
TTTGATTTTCATTGAGTAGCAATCCTGTCTTTCATGGCAGGATTTTTCTATGCCAAAAAAGCAAGTCGATTGACCTGCTTCTGCTTTACTTTTCTTGTGCTAATGCTTTAAAATATTTGTCTAAGATGGGTTGTACTTCTAATTGATTGGCGTCTAGTTGGTGGTAAGATGCTGATGGTAGTGACTCTAGGAATTTTGCATAGTCCAAGCGAGCAATGGCTTCATAGTTTTCTGGTTTAGAGCCATCTCCTGTGATTTGAACCAAGTCAATCTCCCACTGCACTTCCTTATCCACCAATTGCTCAATATAAGCTGCAGGCACAAATGGTTCTTCCGGTAAAACAGTCTTGACGCCTTGAGCCAAATGGTAAACACCGTGCACTTTTCCTTCTCCATCCTGATAGAAGGAAACTCTTGCAAAGTAAGCATCTGTCTCTTGAACTGCACGTACACGTGCTTCAAACTGTGCCAAACCATCCTCCTCTAAAAACCTTTTCAAATCCTCATGACTAAAGAAAACAGGATTAAAAATTCCTTGGCAAATCGTAAAACGGGCTGCAGTGTCTGCAAGATGGGCTTGAATACTTGCTTGGAAATAAGCTTCAAAATCAAAACCATCTAGTCCTTCAATCTCAGTTCCTGTGTAAGCAAGCAAAGCATCTAAAAATGACTTGATGATCTCCCAGTCTGTCTGCGTTAGTAGGTCAGGAAGATCGACACGGTAAGCCTTTTGATCATCAGCATAACTGACCTTAAAAAGAAATTGTGATTGCCCCACTATCGCACACTCGATATACTCGAGACGGTTAAGAGGCTGACGGAGATAGACAGCATCATAGCTATGTGACTCCAAACCATCTACCAAGGCCAAGATGGACTTGGCAGTCAAAATTTCCTGTTCTCCTAAAATGCTCTGTTTATTTGGAATAAAAATTGTTTTCTCCATAACTGGACTCCTTTGAAATCGTTTACATACAGTATACCTTATTTTTCTGAAAGATACAAAAACAAACTTTATACTCTTCGAAAATCTCTTCAAACCGCGTCAGCTTCGCCTTGCCGTAGATATNNAGCAGCCTGCGGCTAGCTTCCTAGTTTGCTCTTTGATTTTCATTGAGTATTAGATTTTTGAGTAAAAAGCATAGAAAAACAGCCCCTGAGGACTGTTTGATCTTATACAGTAGCTGCCTGATCCAAGCTTTCACCGATAGCGGCTAGGCGCTCGATCACTTCAGCTTGTGTCAATTCATTTTTTGAAACATAGCGGTTACGTGGGTGAACACGGCACTCGTGTGAGCATCCACGAAGGTACTTGTCTTCATTTTCTTCTGATGTCAAGATACGACGGTTACAGAAGGGATTTCCACAGTTGACATAACGTTCACATGGTGTTCCATCAAACCAGTCTTTCCCTACGATGGTTGGGTTGACATGGTTGACATCAACGGCGATACGCTCGTCAAAGACGTACATTTTCCCATCCCAAAGCTCACCTTGAACTTCTGGGTCTTTACCGTAAGTTGCAATTCCTCCGTGCAATTGGCCGACATCTTTGTAGCCTTCACGGACCATCCAGCCTGAGAATTTCTCACAGCGAACGCCACCTGTACAGTAAACCACGACGCGCTTGTCCATGAATTTTTCCTTGTTATCACGGACCCATTGTGGCAACTCACGGAAGTTGCGGATGTCTGGACGGATAGCCCCACGGAAGTGTCCTAGGTCGTACTCATAATCGTTACGTGTGTCAAGGACAACGGTATCTTTATCAAGAAGCGCTTCTTTGAACTCTTTTGGAGACAAGTAAGCACCTGTTGTTTCAAGTGGGTTGATGTCATTGTCAAAGTCGTTGTCTTCCAAACCAAGGTGGACAATTTCTTTCTTGTAGCGAACAAACATCTTCTTGAAGGCTTGTTCATTTTCTTCGTCAATCTTGAACCAAAGGTCTTCCATGCCTGGGAGACTGTGAACGTAGTCCATGTATTTTTGAGTTGTTTCATAGTCACCTGAAACTGTTCCGTTAATTCCCTCGTCAGCGACTAGGATACGGCCTTTAAGGCCGATTGATTTACAGAAAGCCAAGTGATCTGCAGCAAATTGCTCTGCATTTTCAATTGGAGTATAAAGGTAGTAAAGTAAGACACGAATATCTTTTGCCATAAGATTTGTTCTCTTTTCTATTCTTAAATTTTCTAAATTTTTTATTTATCCATACTAGTATACCTGCTTGAGAAAACGAATGCAATTTATTTGACTGGAAATTGTAGAGGGTTATCGAAATTTCCTGAATGGTTATACTCTTCGAAAATCTCTTCAAACTACGTCAGCTTCACCTTGCCGTAGGTATATGATACTGACTCTGTCAGTTCTATCCACAACCTCAAAACTGTGTTTTGAGCTGACTTCGTCAGTCTTATCTACAACCTCAAAGCAGTGCTTTGAGCAGCCTGCAGATCGCTTCCTAGTTTGCTCTTTGATTTTTGTTGATAAAAAGAAAT
>NZ_VMKV01000068.1:0-16990 GCF_013276335.1 Streptococcus sp. 2100
CACAACTGTCAAAGTCCCGTGTGATGTGTAAAGATTTTTTAATGACTTATTTTAATTTTTTCAAAAATTAACTTGACTTAATTTTTTTTTTAATGTATATTAAGAGACAGGAGGAATATAAGTTTATGATACGTATCGAAAACCTCAGTGTCTCCTACAAAGAAACGTTGGCACTTAAGGATATTTCACTAGTGCTCCATGGACCGACAATTACAGGTATCATTGGTCCTAACGGTGCTGGAAAATCAACATTATTAAAAGGGATGCTGGGAATTATCCCACATCAAGGTCAGGCATTTCTCGATAACAAGGAAGTTAAAAAATCCTTACACCGAATTGCCTATGTCGAACAAAAAATCAATATCGACTACAACTTTCCCATCAAGGTCAAGGAATGCGTCTCGTTAGGACTCTTTCCCTCTATCCCTCTCTTTCGCAGTTTAAAGGCTAAACATTGGAAGAAAGTGAAAGAAGCCCTTGAAATCGTCGGTCTAGCTGACTACGCTGAACGGCAAATCAGTCAACTGTCTGGAGGTCAATTCCAGCGGGTCTTGATTGCCAGATGTTTGGTACAGGAAGCCGACTATATCCTCTTGGATGAACCCTTTGTTGGGATTGACTCTGTCAGTGAGGAAATCATCATGAATACGCTGAGAGATCTGAAAAAAGCTGGGAAGACGGTTCTCATCGTCCACCACGACCTCAGCAAGGTTCCCCACTACTTCGATCAAGTCTTGCTTGTCAATCGAGAAGTGATTGCCTTTGGTCCAACCAAAGAAACCTTTACCGAAGCCAATCTCAAAGAAGCTTACGGTAATCGACTCTTTTTCAATGGAGGTGACCTATGATTGCAGAATTTATCGATGGATTGCAAAAATTCCATTTCTTACAAAATGCCTTGATAACAGCCATTGTCGTAGGGGTCGTAGCTGGAGCTGTAGGATGTTTCATCATCCTACGCGGGATGTCACTCATGGGAGATGCCATTTCACATGCTGTCTTACCAGGTGTAGCCCTCTCCTTCATCTTGGGCCTTGACTTCTTTATCGGAGCCATTGTCTTTGGAATGCTAGCTGCCATCATCATTACCTACATCAAGGGAAACTCGATTATCAAAAGCGATACCGCCATCGGCATTACCTTTTCTTCTTTCTTAGCCCTCGGTATCATCTTGATTAGTGTCGCTAAAAGTTCAACTGACCTTTTCCATATCCTTTTTGGTAATATCCTAGCCGTCCAAGATACGGATATGTTTATTACTATGGGTGTGGGAGCAGTCATTCTCTTGTTAATCTGGATTTTCTTCAAGCAACTCTTGATAACATCCTTTGATGAACTCTTGGCTAAAGCCATGGGAATGCCTGTCAATTTCTATCACTACCTTCTCATGGTACTCTTGACTCTCGTGTCTGTGACAGCCATGCAAAGTGTCGGAACTATCCTGATTGTAGCCATGCTGATTACCCCAGCCGCGACTGCTTATCTGTATGCTAATAGCCTGAAAAGCATGATTTTCCTTTCCTCAACCTTTGGAGCTACTGCTTCAGTTTTGGGACTCTTTATTGGCTATAGTTTTAATGTTGCGGCAGGTTCTAGTATCGTGCTCACAGCTGCTAGTTTCTTTCTCATTAGCTTCTTTATCGCTCCAAAACAACGATATTTGAAACTGAAAAATAAACATTTGTTAAAATAAGGGGCAAAACCCCAATAAATTGGAGGATCTAATGAAAAAATTAGGTACATTACTCGTTCTCTTTCTTTCCGTCATCGCTCTTGTAGCATGTACTAGTGGAAAAAAAGATGCAGCTTCTGGTCAAAAACTAAAAGTTGTTGCTACAAACTCAATCATCGCTGATATTACTAAAAATATTGCTGGTGACAAGATTGATCTTCACAGTATCGTTCCTGTTGGCCAAGACCCACACGAATACGAACCACTTCCTGAAGACGTTAAGAAAACTTCTCAAGCTGATTTGATTTTCTATAACGGTATCAACCTTGAAACAGGTGGCAATGCTTGGTTTACAAAATTGGTAGAAAATGCTAAGAAAACCGAAAACAAAGACTACTTTGCAGTCAGCGAAGGCGTTGATGTTATCTACCTTGAAGGTCAAAACGAAAAAGGAAAAGAAGACCCACACGCTTGGCTTAACCTTGAAAACGGTATGATCTTTGCTAAAAATATCGCAAAACAATTGAGTGCTAAAGACCCTAGCAACAAGGAATTCTACGAAAAAAATCTCAAAGAATATACTGAAAAGCTAGACAAACTTGACAAGGAAGCTAAGGAGAAATTTAACAACATCCCTGCTGAGAAGAAATTGATCGTAACCAGTGAAGGATGCTTCAAATACTTCTCTAAAGCCTACAGCGTCCCAAGTGCTTACATCTGGGAAATCAACACTGAAGAAGAAGGAACTCCTGACCAAATCAAGACCTTGGTTGAAAAACTTCGCCAAACAAAAGTTCCATCACTCTTTGTAGAATCTAGTGTGGATGACCGTCCAATGAAAACTGTTTCTCAAGACACAAACATCCCAATCTACGCACAAATCTTTACTGACTCTATCGCAGAACAAGGTAAAGAAGGCGACAGCTACTACAGCATGATGAAATACAACCTTGACAAGATTGCTGAAGGATTGGCAAAATAATACTCAATGAAAAACGTCATTCACACATGAACTGGCGTTTTTTTCTATGCCCACATTTCCGGTCAAATCATTGGAAAATTTCGACTGTTTCAGCTACAATGGAAGAAAAAAGATTGGAGTATCTTATGGTAACTTTTCTCGGAAATCCTGTGAGCTTTACAGGTAAACAACTACAAGTCGGCGACAAGGCGCTTAATTTTTCTCTCACTACAACAGACCTTTCTAAAAAATCTCTGGCTGATTTTGATGGCAAGAAAAAAGTCTTGAGTGTCGTGCCTTCTATCGATACAGGCATCTGCTCAACTCAAACGCGTCGCTTTAACCAAGAACTGGCTGGACTGGACAATACGGTTGTCTTGACTGTTTCCATGGACCTACCTTTTGCCCAAAAACGTTGGTGCGGTGCTGAAGGTATTGAAAATGCCATCATGCTCTCAGACTATTTCGACCATTCCTTTGGACGTGACTATGCCCTCTTAATCAATGAGTGGCACCTATTGGCACGCGCAGTCTTTGTCCTCGATACTGACAACACTATTCGCTATGTTGAATACGTGGACAATATCAACTCTGAACCAAACTTCGAAGCCGCAATTGCAGCTGCTAAAGCCCTATAGAAAAAATCCTCTGTCACAAAGAGTTTTCTGCTCTTTGAAACGGAGGATTTTTGTTTACGAGTAAATAGAAGTTCAATCAGATAAAAAATAACTACCTTACTCTACAGATTTCAAGGCTTCAAGCATATCAACCTTTCTCAGATGATAATTGACAAAGAAACCAAGCAAGGTCAAAATGGTGCTTACTGCTGCCACTGGGATTACATAGACTTCCCAGCCTACCTGCGGATAAAAGAGAATAGTCGCAGGCGAAATCATTTGAATCAAAAATTGGTGTAAATAGAAACCTGAGAGCAGACCAAGTACAATTCCCACAAGGGACAGCACAATCGTCTCACGATAAATGTAGAGGGTGACTTCATTATTATGAAAACCGAGAACCTTGATAGTGGAGAGTTCACGAATTCTCTCAGCCACATTGATATTGGTCAAATTGTAGAGAATAACAATAGCCAACAGAACCGATACGATGACCAAGATGGTCATGGTCTGATTGAGTGAACTTGCGACCGAGTCAAAGAGTCGAATGGCTGAAGCATTTTGGACAACGCTGGACACCGCAGATTGATTCATAAGTAAGCCTGCCTGTCTTTCGATACTAGGAGCACTGGTATCCCTTAGCGAGACCAGATAAGTGTTGGCTGGGGGTAGATGTCCGTAAATTTGCTCATAGCTAGCTTGACTCATATAAATAAAGTGACCAACGTAGTTCTCAGCAATAGCGGCGACCTTTAGCTCCTTACCTTCAATTTCTAGAGTCTGCCCAACCTTGACACCTGCCAGCTGAGCAAGTTTAGCTGTAATAACGACGCCATCTTTTAATGTCAGCTCCTGCTGATGGTCTTGCAGATGGATAAAGGGAGTCAAATCTTCCTTCTCTGTCATCATAAGGGTAATGGTTTGAAGACCAGCCTTACCTTTGAAATCCTTGTCTAGCGTTTGTGAATAGATTTTCTGATAGGCTTGGATATCCTGCCCTTTCAACACTTCTTCTAGATTTGCCTTGTCCTGATTGGTCGCACTAGGATTTTCAGAAACAATCATCTGATACTGTTGGATTTGTTGAAACTGTCTAGACGGAACTCCTGCTACAGAGGATTGGATTCCCAAACCTGCATAGAGCAAAGCTACAGAACCTGCCACACCAAAGATCGTCATCAACATCCGTTGCTTATAACGGAAGATATTGCGGGCTGTTACCTTATGAGTAAAACTGAGACGGCGCCAAATAAAACCGATGCGCTCTAGTAAGATTTTAGCTCCTTTAACAGGCGGTTTAGGTAGTAAAAGCTGGGCTGCTTCGTCATGAAGTTCTCTACGAGCTACCAAGTAGGCTGGTAACACACTCGCCAACCAACTCAAAGCAAGAGCCAGTAAGCTATAGGTCCAATAGAACTGAATCTGGGTTTCTCCCACCACCATGCCTTTTGTAATGACACTTGAAATCACACCGGCTAATAAATAATGGCCAAGTATACTACCTAGAGCTGTTCCGACAGTCCCAGCTACTAGACCGTAAAGGAGAAACTTGGCAATAATATCCTTGCTACGATAACCCAAGGCCTTAAAAATCCCTGCATGAGTTCGCTCTTCATCCACAAAACGAGTCATAGTTGTAAAGGTCACCATAGCTGCTACGGCATAAAGCACTACAGGAAAGATATTGCCCACTGCCCGAATACTGGCTGAAGCATTACTGTACATGAGATAGCCCTGACCGCCAGGCATGGTCTGACGATTATAGACTTGATACTTGGGCTCAGCTAATTCATCCAAGACTTGCTGATGTTTTTCTAATTTTTCCTTTTCTTGAGCTAAATTCTCTTCAGCTTGCTTTAGTTTATCTTCTTCCTTGCTCAATTCCTGCTTGGCTTGGGTAAGTTGAGCACTAGCTTGCTCTCTCTGAGCTTGAGGAAACAAGGCTAGTTTACTTTCCTGAGCCTGTATACGAGCTTGAGCAACTGCTAAACGACGCTTGCCTTCCTGCAAATTAGCCTGAGCCTTGTCAAGAGTCTCTTGCCCCTTATCGAGAGACTCTTGCCCTTCTTTTTTCAAGACTTGCAGACGTGCCTTGCCATTATCTGATAAAGCTTGTTCAAGGTCTTCCTGATGTTGCTTGGATCTTTCTTCATAAGCTGATGAAAAGGCATTTAAACCTGCTAAATCTTGATATTTCAAGCGTGCTATATTATAGACTTTCTGATCAAACTGACTAGGTAAAATTACCCCATAGGCTGTCAGAGTCCCACTTCCACTTCCTGCATAGCCCATATCTCGCTGGGAAAGTATTTCAGCTGAATTCACAAAACCAGTAATGGTATATGTATGGTCTTTTAAAGAGGAATGACTGCCTTCTTTTTCTTTAAAGCTAATCTCCTGTCCTACACTGTATTGACCCTGCAGATGACTTGCCAAAGCGATTTCCTGGTCTGACTGCGGAAGTCGCCCTTCTCTTAGCTGAAAGGTTGAAATTCGCTCTGGTTTGGAGTACAGCCGAATGGCATCCTGCCCATTTTCCATAGTCACATCTGTCAAATAGCCAAACTCAACCTCTGCGCCCTGCGTCTGTTTTAGTTCTTCTTGATCTTCTTGATCCAAACCATAATTAGACATAACTGCCAAATCCAAGGTTTGAGCAGTTGTTAAATAAGCATTAGCTGTCGCCTCCATGTTGGGGCTAGTTACTTTGAGACCTACTAGGGCTAGAGAGCCCAACATCATCAAGGTCAAGATAGATAAAAAACGTCCCTTGGAGCCTGTGAAGGACTGAATTAAGTCCTTCCAATAGGTTTTTCGCTTCATCATGCTAGTACTCCAAACTGTCGATATCCTGAGGATGCTGGTTCATCACCACATCCTTGACACTGGCATCGTGCATATGAATCACGCGATCAGCAATGGGCGCCAAAGCTCCATTGTGAGTCACGATAATCACCGTCGCTCCCTTTTGACGAGACATGTCTTGGAGAATCTTCAAGACTTGCTTGCCTGTCTGATAATCCAAGGCTCCAGTCGGTTCATCACAAAGGAGGATTTTAGGATTTTTGGCTACTGCGCGTGCAATGGAGACTCGCTGTTGCTCCCCTCCAGAAAGCTGGGCTGGAAAATTATTGAGACGATGAGCCAGACCTACATCTGTCAAAACCTGCTCAGGATCCAAAGCATCTGTCACGATTTCAGAAGCCAACTCCACATTTTCCTTAGCAGTCAAATTGGAAACTAGATTATAAAACTGAAAAACAAACCCCACATCATTTCTACGATAATTGGTTCTCTGGTGGGAACTATAATCTGCAATATTGGCACCATCAATCCAGATTCCCCCCTCATCATTGGTATCCATTCCCCCAAGAAGGTTAAGAACCGTTGACTTGCCTGCACCAGATGCACCTAGAATAATTACCAATTCACCCTTTTCAATCTCAAAATTCACATCGCGATTGGCCACAATCTCCGTGTCCCCAACCTGATAACGCTTGTAACAGTGTTTCATCTCAATATAAGCCATATCTGTTTCTCTTTCTTTCATATTTACTATCATTATATCGCTTTTTCAAGCCATTGGAAACTGGGAACAAAAACAAAAAGCCTAGAAATCAATTCTAGACTTACATTTTTTTATTTTCCAAGGTAGTATTCAGAAACTACGTTCAATTTTTCGTCGAATTCGAATACCAATGGTGGGAAGTTAGGGATTTCCACGTCCATGATCTCGTCATCTGACAAACCTTTGATGTGTTTTACAAGGGCACGGATTGAGTTACCGTGAGCTCCTACGAATACGTTTTTACCATCTTTAAGAGCTGGAGCGATTTTATCTTCCCAGAAAGGAAGGGCACGTTCCAAAGTCACTTTCAAGTTTTCAGCATCTGGGATTACTGAGTCGTCAAGTGAAGCGTAACGACGGTCTGTGTGAGCTGAGTGCTCATCATCACGGTCCATGTTTGGAGGCAATACATCGTATGAACGACGCCAGATGTGAACTTGCTCATCACCAAATTGCTCAGCAGCTTCAGCTTTGTTTTTACCAGTCAAACCACCGTAGTGACGTTCGTTCAAGCGCCATGATTTTTCAACTGGAACCCACAATTGGTCAGAAGCTTCAAGAGCCAAGTTCGTTGTTTTGATCGCACGCTTCAATACTGAAGTGTAAGCTTGGTCAAATTCGATACCAGCTTCTTTGATCAATTTACCAGCGTCAATCGCTTGTTGTGTACCTTTTTCAGACAAATCAACATCAGCCCAACCAGTGAAAAGGTTAGCTTTGTTCCATTCAGACTCACCGTGGCGAGCAAAAACCAATTTTACCATTAGATGGATTCTCCTTCAAATTTTCCGAGGTTTCCCCTCGTTTATCTATTCTATTCTACACAATTTTTCACAAAAAAGCTAGTCAAAACCAAAAAGGAAAGGACTGTTTGGCAATCCTTTTCCTTCTTAGTATCAGACAACAACCTTACTTCTCTTCAAATCCTTCTGCGACTGCGTCCGCAAAGTTTTCTTCTACGATGCTTGCACAGTGGTCACAGATGACTGCCTGGTAGCTGCGTTCTGCTGTTGTTGGGTCGGTGCGACGGCAACGGTCACATACTTGGCCTGCAGCACGTTCAACTGTGAAGGCGACATCTTCGAAGCTAAGGGCAGCTTCCGGAGCTGGTCCTTCTGCGATGGTCAATTCAGACACAATCAAAAGTTGAGCTACATTGCTGTTTACTGCTTCGAGTAGAGTTTTCACCACTTCATTTGGATAAACTGTCAAGTGTGCTTCAAGTGATTTACCGATAACTTTTGCATTACGAGCTTCTTCCAAGGCTTTTTGAGCTTGTCCACGGAAGTCCATGAAGGCTGCCCATGTATCCAAGATTTCTTCTTGATTAGCAAAAGTTTCCGCTTCTGGCAATTCTGACAATTGAACGAAGTCTTCTGCTTCAAACTCAAGGTATGACCAGATTTCTTCCGCAGTGTGAGGAAGGATTGGTGTCAAGAGTTTGGTGATTTTCACAAGAATGTCATAGAAAACAGTCTGCATTTGACGGCGTTCGAGTGATTTGGCACCTTCGATATAAACAACATCTTTGGCAAAATCAAGGTAGAAGGCTGACAAATCAACGTTGATAAAGTTCACCAAGGCCTTATAGATTGTCAAGAATTCAAAGTTTGCATAAGCATCACGAATCGTTTTCACAAGCTGATTAAAGCGAATTGTCATGTACTTATCAACTGAACGAAGTTCATCGTAAGCGACTACATCTTGAGCTGGGTTAAAGTCAGATGTATTGGCAATCAAGAAACGAAGAGTGTTACGAATCTTACGGTAAGTTTCAGAGACTTGGCTCAAGATATCCATAGAGATACGTACGTCATTGCTTGAGTCTACACTTGTTACCCAAAGACGAAAGATTTCAGCACCAAATTGTTTTTCAACATCGCTTGGAGCAATGGTATTTCCAAGAGATTTAGACATCTTCTCACCTTTACCGTCAAGGGCAAAACCTTGTGACAAGATTTGTTTGTAAGGTGCTACGCCATGATTGGCAACAGATGTGATGAGTGATGAGTTGAACCAACCACGGTATTGGTCAGAACCTTCTAGGTAAAGGTCTGCTGGGTAAGTCAACTCAGGACGGTTTACTACAACTCCATTCCATGATGAACCTGAGTCAAACCAAACGTCCATGATATCTGTTTCTTTTTTGAACTCACCATTTGGTGAACCTGGATGAGTAAATCCTTCTGGTAAGAGGTCTTTGGCATCACGTTCCCACCAAATGCTTGAACCATGTTCCTCAAAGAGTTGAGCCACGTGTTCAATAGTTTCAGCAGTCATGATTGCTGTACCATCTTCAGCATAGAAGATAGGAAGTGGAACACCCCAAGCACGTTGACGAGAGATAACCCAGTCACCACGGTCACGAATCATATTGTAAAGACGGACTTTACCCCATTCTGAGTGGAATTTCACTTTTTCAATTTCGTCCAAGATTTCTTGGCGGAATTTAGAAACTGAAGCAAACCATTGTGGTACTGCACGCCAGATGATTGGTTTCTTAGTACGCCAGTCAAATGGGTATGAGTGAGAGATTTCTTCTTGGGCAAGAAGGAGGTTACCAAGTTTCTCGATAACAGTTGGAACTACCTTTTCATAGAATTGACCTTCAAACTCAGGACCAGCATTCTTCATCATGATACCACGTTCGTCAACAGTCACTGCGACTTCAAGACCATTAGCAATACCAACATTGTAGTCGTCCTCACCAAAACCAGGGGCTGTATGGACGATACCAGTACCAGAGTCAGTGGTAACGTGGTCACCAAGGATAACGAGCTCATCTACTGCAGTATCCCATGGGTGTTCTGTCACGATGTGGTTGAGTTCTTGACCACGGTAAGTTGCCAACACTTGAACATCAGCCCAACCAAATTTCTCAGACAAGCTAGTCAACAATTCTGCAGCAACGACAAACTTACGAGTTTCACCAGCAGGTTGAACTAAAACGTAATCAATATCTGCTCCAACCGTCAAACCACGAGAAGCTGTGATGGTAAATGGAGTCGTTGTCCAAACAACGATATAAGTGTCTGTATCAAGGGCACCTTTTCCTTCTTTTACCTTGTTGGCATAGTAAAGGGAAGTTGAAACCAAGTCATGGTATTCAATCTCCGCTTCAGCAAGGGCTGACTCAGATGACCAAGACCAGTAAACTGGCTTGGCACCACGGTAGATATAGCCTTTATTAGCCATCTCACCAAATACACGGATTTGGGCTGCTTCATAGTCAGGAGTCAAAGTCACATATGGATTTTCCCAGTCACCAGAAACACCCAAACGTTTAAAGTCTTCACGTTGTTTATCTACTTGAGAAAGAGCGTATTCGCGACAAAGTTTCAAGTACTCAACCAAGTCCATTTCTTTACGTTTGACACCTTGTTTTGCCAAAACTTGCTCGATTGGCAGACCATGAGTATCCCAACCTGGGATAAATGGTGCGTAAAAACCTGACATAGATTTTGAGCGAACAATGATATCTTTTGAAATCTTGTTCATAGCGTGTCCAACGTGGATATTTCCGTTCGCGTATGGAGGGCCATCATGCAAGGTGAAATGAGGTTTTCCTTGGTTCAATTCTTGACGACGTTGGTAAAGTTTTGCATCTTCCCATTCCTTTTGCCAAACTGGCTCTTTGGTCGGAAGGCCTGCACGCATTGGGAAAGCTGTTTTACCAAGATTAAGAGTATCTTTGAGTTTCATGGTATCTCCTTTATAAATAATAACAAATTAAAAACCACGACTGCCAAAAAGGACGAAAATCGTGGTACCACCTTTATTCGGAAAAAGATTTAGTCTTTCTCCCTCTTATCCCGTAACGTGGGGAACGTCAAATCTTACTCCATTCAGACTTGAGTTTTTGAGAGGATAATCTTATCAATAGGGATTACAGGACTCACACCATCTCCTGCTCGCTGGAAATATAAGGATAAGATATTGTTCTCAGAATATTTCTTATAAAATTGTAACGGATTCTTGCGGTGCTTCAAATCCTGGTGCTGAATCAAATGTTTCTGTAGCTGGTGTTGGAGCCGAAGGATGTACTGGAGCTACTTCTGGCTCTTCATACATTGGACCAACTGGATGAGCAGGTTCTTCTTCCATTTGAGGACCCACTACAGGAGTTGGAGCTTCCACTTCCTGTTTAGTCTGAGCTTCAAATTCAGCCAATTCTTTATTGGCTGCTTCAATACGAGCCTGTAACTCTGCCATTTCTGCTTGAGAGAACTGACGTGTCATATCAATTGGTTCTTCCTCAATTGGAGCTGGAATCGGTTCTCCAAGTACCTCGCTAACCACTTCTTTAAAGGCTTCATCACTGGTTTGAAGATAAGTAGCTGTTGGGCGAAGAATATCTTCCCAGTCTGAAGATTCAACAATAGCCAACTGACTCTCAATTGTAGATTTGAGACGTTGGTGGAAGACACGGCTCTTATTCTTCAATTCTTCTGTTTCAACAGCAACTTTCTTAGCATTGTCTGTTGCTTGACGAAGAATCTCGTTTGCCTTATATTTAGCTTCTTCCAACAAGCGTTGCGCATCCTGCTCTGCTTGATGAATGATATTGTTTGAACGTTCATGTGCTGCTTGTTTCACTCGCTCAGCTGTGTCTTGGGCAATCAATACAGACTGGCTCAATGAATCTTTCATTTCGTCAAAGTAAGACAAACGCTCTTCTAAACTCTTAATACGCAAATCTTTATCATGATTCGCACGAACAAGATCTTCGTAATCACGAACCACAATATCTAAAAATTCATCGACTTCTTCTGGATCAAAGCCTCTGAATCGAGTTCCAAAGGTCTTGTCCTTTATTTCTAATGATGTAATTGGCATTCTATTCCTCACTTACTTAATAATAACTGGACGGTTATTTTTTTCTTCTCTTTTTTCGTTTGTCCCTTATCTTGAAGTAATCTCAAGCGACCAAATTTTCTCACACTAATCAAATCTCCAACTTGAACAGTGTAATCTGATTTGTCTACCACATGATAATTTACTTGGACAAGTTTCTTTTCAATCAACTGGTTTGCTTGATTCCTAGATAGTTTCAAAACATTTGATAAAAGAACATCTAATCGAAAACTAGACACAGATAAATCCAGTTCTCGATACTGTTCTAGCTTATCTATTTTCTCGGCGAAAGAACGTTCCTCCAGCGAAACAGGTATACGGCCAATTTTCTTTAATCCATCTTGAAAGAGAAGAAGAAACTGCTGATTAATCATAATCTGCGCCCGTTCTTCATCTACTAGGATATCTCCAAAAAGTTTCCGTTCAATCCCTAATTGATTGATGACTGTCCCTAAAATCTTAGCATGCGTTAAATGTTCAAATTTATTGGAATACACAATTTCCTGAAGAGATATTTCAAAATCTGAAAACTCTGGTTGGAAATAATCTGGGTATAATAAAACTCGAACATACTCACTCGAGACAAATTCCCCACTACTGCTACAAGCAAGACCATAGGTTTTGGCCAAAATCTTTAATAGCTTCTCCTGATGAGGATTGATAAAAGGAGTTAAAAAAGGAGCATAGCTATCTTCTACCTTCTTTATCCATTCCATTCCCTTGTCAAGAAAGGGACGATCTTCTATGGAGAAATGCTGATAAATCCCTTTATTCATCCTATCATCGCCAGAAAACGGACTAGGTTTTCTCCTAAAAATCGAACCAAAACAATCGCAACCCAAACAGATAAATCAAGGCCCACTATCTGTAAAGGCAGGCGTTGCAAGGGAGCAAGCACTGGTTTTACCAACGCTACAATCCAACGACCCAAACTGGATTCGTAGGCGCCTGGAAACCAAGACATGACAGCAAAGGCTACCAAAATCAGGGAGTAAATATCCACTGCATTATAAATCATACGAATTAAAAAAATCATTATCGTACTCTATTTCGTCTCATATCAAAATCAAACTCACCCTGTTGATCTTCATCTGGCAAACGAATATCTTCTACATTCACAATAACATTCACTGGTGTCAACAGATACATGGTAGAAGCTACTTTTTTCAGACTTCCAGCTAGAACATGGCAAGCCCCATCCAGGTAATCCAAACAACGACGAGCCTGCACTTCAGTCATATATTGAAAATCAATCAAGATACTTTCGTTTCCTGCCAATAAATCAACAATTTCTGTTGCGTCTTCATATTTTCTAGGATAACGAACATCTATAATGACCTTATCAGTTGCACGCTGACTCTGATTTGCCAATTCCTGTTGTCTTGCATGAAGTCTGGTGATATTGTTCTCCTTTGTTCCAGCTGATTGTGGAGTTTGAGTGATTGGGAGAGCCGGTTCCTGTGAAGAATTTACTGGAGTAAACACAGGCTCATCTCTTTTTTCATAAGGGAGACTTGAATCCTCATCCTCCGTAAAATAATCTATAAATCTATCGAATCTATCTTTTAAAGACATGGTTCTCTCCTACTTAAAAAATGCTGTACCTATACGAACAAAGGTGGAACCGAATTGAATCGCTTCTTTATAATCACGACTCATTCCCATACTTAACTCGATCATAGGCATATTTGGAATTTGTTTTTCTTGGATTTCTCTTTGTAAATCTTGGGTCGCCTTGAAAATTTCTTTCAACTGCTCACTGCTAGCCTCAAAAGGTGCCATCGTCATTAAACCAACATATTCAATCTTATCTAGTCTGGCTAACTCTGGCAAGATATCCAGCAGTTCCTCTCTCGAAAAACCGTGCTTGCTTTCTTCTTTAGAAATATTTACTTGAAGGAAACACTTGATGACTCGGTCACTTCTTTTTTGGATTTCCTCCGCTAGCTTTACTGAATCCAAGGCATGGAAATAATCAACGTATTGAATGACATCTTTCACCTTACGTCTTTGCAAGGTACCAATCAAATGCCAAGTCACATCTCGATCTTTTAAAGATTCATATTTTTCCAGAAACTTATCGACACGATTTTCACCGATATGATGAACACCTAGCGGAAGCAAGGCTTCCGCTGTCGGTACATCTACATACTTGGTAACTGCAATGACAGAGACTGAACCACTCTCTCGATGAGCACTCAGACTAGCCTCTGCGACTTCTCGAAAAACAAGTTCTGTATTTTCTTTTACATTCATTTACTTAACGATTTTTGAAAAATGGAGGTGTATCCAATTCATCTTCATCTTGTGATGTTGGGGCTTCAAAGCGTTCAACTGGAGAAACGACTGAATCTGTTGTACGAACAATCGATTCACGGCGAAGATCCCAATCACCAAAAGCAGATGCCTGAGTTGGTTCCAAACGACGTGGATTTTGTTTTGGCAATTCAGCTGTTTCTGCCATATCAAAATGACGATCAAAGCCATGTGAATGAGCTGGTTTCACTGTCTCACGGTAGTTAGTAGTCGGTCTAGCTTGTGGAGCCACAACCTTTTCTACGCGGTCTTGACGAACACCCGTTGCGACAACTGTTACACGAATTTCATCACGCATACTTTCATCAATTGAAGTACCGAGCCAGATGTTCACTCCTTGACCTGCTGCTTGATTCACAATTTGTGAAGCCTCTTCTGCCTCAATCAAGGTTAAGTCGAGACCACCAGTTACGTTGACAATCACATCTTCTGCTCCATCAATTGTTGTTTCAAGAAGTGGAGAGTAAATTGCCTTACGCGCTGCTTCAACAACACGTTCTTCTCCACTACCGATACCAATCCCCATAAGAGCATTTCCTTTATTTGCCATCACCGTTTTCACATCGGCAAAGTCAAGGTTAATCAATCCTGGATTGGTAATCAAATCGGTAATTCCTTGAACACCTTGACGAAGAACGTTATCTGCTTCGCTAAGAGCCTCCAAAAGTGGTGTCTTCTTATCAACAATTTCAAGCAAGTTGTTGTTTGAAATAATCAATAGAGTATCTACATGCTCACGAAGTTGATTGATTCCTTCAACGGCAAATTGTCCACGCTTACTTCCTTCAAAACCAAAGGGACGTGTTACAACACCAACTGTAAGAGCACCCAAATCTTTGGCGATACGAGCAATAACAGGAGCAGCTCCAGTTCCAGAGCCTCCTCCCATACCAGCAGTGATGAAGACCATATCTGCACCACTGATAGCTTCCGTCAGTGTTTCTTCGCTTTCTTCAGCAGCTTTACGACCAACCTCAGGTTGACCTCCTGCACCCAAACCGCGAGTCAATTTAGGGCCTAACTGAATAACAGTCTCAGCTTTTGTACTGCTCAATGCTTGTACATCTGTGTTTGCTGCGATAAATTCTACGCCTGTAACACCTTCGTCGACCATGCGGTTGATGGCATTGCCACCGCCTCCACCGACACCAATTACTTTAATCACTGCACCTTGAGCAGCAGCTGTATCAAATGAAAATGTCATAATTTATTTTTCCTCTTTATTCGTCAAACATGCTTCCGATCAAGCCACGGAAACGATCTGCTAATTTCGGTTTATTTTGTGAAGCTTGTTGGAAATCCGCCATTGGTTCTGTAGGCGCCACCGGCTCTACTTCTGGAGCAGGAGCTGGTTGAACAGGCGTTGATTGTACAAACTGAGCTGTCTTTTGCAGCATCCCACCAAAACTAATTGGCTGATGACTTAAGTCATTCTCACCTTTTATCGCTCCTTGAGCCAAAAGATTAACTTCTGTTAATTGACCCGCAAATTCTGATAAACTAATCACATGCGCAAAGGCTGGATTACGGATACCAACTTGATTTGGAACATAAAGCTTGACACGGACGCCAAAGACTTCCTGAGCAAGCTCAACCATACCTGGTAAAATGGCATTCCCACCGATTAAGACAATACCACCAGGGAGGTCCAATAGACGCCTTCTATCTAATTCTTGCTTGATTTGTTCAAGGATGTGCTTGATTCGTGCAGAAATAATTTCTGACAAGTAGGCTTCCGTCACTTCGACTGCTTCTACTTCTCCAATAACCTCTACTTGGAAGGTTTCTTTGCTTGCAAGAGGCGGATAGGCTTCCCCGTAATTCAGTTTCAAGCCTTCCGCTAATTTGCGAGAGGTTTTCAAAACCTTGGAGATATCTTTAGTTACATAATCTCCACCTTCTTGGAGAATATGTGTGAACTGGAGTTCTTGATTACGGATTGTAGCGACAGTCGTTTGACCTGCCCCCATATCAATCACTGTAGCACCAAATTCACGTTCCCCTTCGTTCAAAACAGACTGAACCATTGCTAGTGGTGAAATGATAACATTTTCAACCTGAACACCTGCACGCTCAACCGTCTTACGCAAATTGTGCAAGATAGTACGAGGTCCTGTATAAAGCAAACCACGCATTTCAAGGCGAACCCCCATCATGCCACGTGGGTCACGAATCCCTTGGAAACCATCCACAATAAATTCTTCAGGAATAAAGGTAATGACTTCACGGTCAGGTGTCATACTCTTTGTCAAAGCTGATTTGACAACATTTTCAACATCTTGATCCGTAATTTCCTTGGTATCAGATGTTACTGGAATCATCCCTTGAGTTGGTTCTACCTGCAAAAGATTACCAGGCAAGCCGACATTCACTGATTTAATCGAAATGCCTGACTTTTCTTCTGCTTGGGAAATGGCTGACTTGATAGCAGTTGCTGCTGCATCAATATCAACAATAATTCCATCCTTTACACCTTTACTTTTGGCATTACTCACGCCAATTACATTTAATTCACCATTTCTCTGCTCGGCTACAAGCACCTTGACAGAGCTTGTTCCAATATCTAGACCTGTAAAAAAGCCTTCTCTAGCCATTACATCGCATCCTCTCTATCTTCCAAGTTTCGCACTTCGTATTATTCCATAGCTAAACTTAGGCATAGCTATTCACAGAATATTATAACACAAAAAATTTAATCATGCTTGCTTTTTTCCTAAATTTCCCAGCCAATTTTTGAGTTTTTCTGTTCAGAAATTCATTCACTGTAAACTTTGTCAACAATCTGTCTATTGTACAAAAAAGAAAGCTCATTTCTAAGCTCCCGACTTTATCACTTAAAAAATACAAAAGGGCAGCTACCCCCTTGCGCCACAAGGGATTTCGCTGTTCTTTAATCTCGTTTAGGTGTTGTATATGGAGCTTTGGCGTAATTTTTGAGTTCTTCAAACTTCACGAACCCTTTGTTCCATTCCATGCCCAATAATCTATTTAGTAGCTGCATA
>NZ_VMKV01000069.1:0-1963 GCF_013276335.1 Streptococcus sp. 2100
CGGGACTTTGACAGTTGTGAAGTGAAAAACTCCTCATAAAGGTTGATATAAGGGGATTTTCTTGTCAAATTTCACCGTTTTTTATTTGCGTACTTTTCCGTACTTTGTTATAATAGAGCGAGGTATAAAAAGATGAGAGTGAAACAATCAAAGTCAAAAAACACTATCAACTACGCTATTATTAAAGACATCAAGGTTAGAAATAAACGGACTTCTACTATCGTAGAAAACTTAGGCAATCATAACACACTCTTAAAAGAACATCCTGATATGGAACCTCTTGAGTGGGCTCGTTTACGTGCCAAGGAATTAACTGAGAAAGAAAAAGAAGAAAATAAAGATTTCCTCATTACTTTTAGTCAGAACAAACAGTTAAAACAAAATCAATTGAACGAATATCATGGAGGCTATCTCTTCCTACAAGACCTCTATCATCAACTAGATTTGCCTAGAATTAACAAAGAAATCCAAAAACGACATCGTTTTAATTTCTCTCTAGATGATATCCTATCTCGATTGATTTATGGACGGATTCTAGCTCCTGCTTCAAAACGATCCACCCTAGAATTTTCAAAAACATTACTCGAACCTAAAGAATTTGAACTCCAACATTTTTATCGGGCTCTTGAAGTTATTTCTAATGAAACAGAGTTTATACAAGAACAAACCTATCAAACTTCAAAAAAGATGACCCAACGACAGACAGAAGTTCTCTACTATGATTGTACTAACTTCTATTTTGAAATTGAAGCTGAAGATGAGGAAGGACTTCTGAGACAATACGGTCCATCTAAAGAACATCGCCCAAATCCAATTGTGGAGATGGGACTCTTTATGGACAAACAAGGAATTCCCCTAGCTTTCTGTATCCACCCTGGAAATACAAATGAACAAACTACTCTTAAACCATTAGAAAGAAAGATTGTCAAGGAGTACAAGGCTTCAAAATTTGTAGTCTGTACAGATGCTGGACTCTCATCAAAAGCCAATAAGATGTACAATTCTTTTGGGGAACGTTCCTATGTCACAACTCAATCTATCAAGAAGTTAAAGAAAGAATACAGAGACTGGGCTTTGGATAAAAGTGGTTGGCGAATGGTTGGGGATAAGAATCCTATCTTTTACAATCTGGATGAGCTAGAGCACAGAGAGGAATTAAAAAAACAGCTCTTCTTTAAAGAATCTCCTTTTTATGATGAAGATTTACCAAATCAACGCTTGATTGTGACCTTTTCTACTAAATATCAAGACTATCATCGAACGATACGAGAGAGACAGATTGAACGGGCTAGTAAGTTACTGGGCAAGCCCAGCCAAGCTACCAAGAAGAGACAAACCGATTTTAAGAGATTTCTGAAAGAAACAAGTACTACCAAAGAAGGGGAAATCGCCGAGAAAAGGATTCTAACTCTTGATGAGGAACGGATTCAAGAAGAGGCTCAATATGATGGTCTCTACGCCGTAGCCACTAATCTAGATGAAGATATCCAGACAATTGTAGTCATCAATCAAAGGCGGTGGGAAATTGAAGAGAGTTTTCGTATCATGAAGCAGGAACTACGAGCCAGACCCGTTTATCTCAGCCGTTCAGATAGGATTCAAGCACATTTCACTATTTGTTTCCTAGCACTAATGATTTATCGTCTCTTGGAAAAACAACTAGGAGAAACAGTCACCTGTTCAGAACTCATCCAAACCTTACGCAATTACAAGTTCAAACATCTTTATGGAGCAGGATATCTTCCAACTTACACCAGAACAACTATCACGGATCAACTCCACCAAGCATTTGGTTTCCAAACTGATTTTGAGATTATAAGCGAAAAAAATATGAAAAAAATTTTTAAGAAAACCAAATCTAGATAAAAAGTACGCATTTTTTAAAAAGAGAAAAAGAGCTCCGAAAAGCTGTCATATCAGTATTTAGGGGCTCTTTGATTTCGAAAAACTGTCAAAGATGGGA
>NZ_VMKV01000007.1:0-65828 GCF_013276335.1 Streptococcus sp. 2100
TTACGAATGAATTTGATTGCTGGTATTATCAATCATGAACTAGGATTCTAGTTTTGCAGGAAGTCTAATAATGAAAATAAAGGACTAAAGTAATAACTCTAAATATATCTGATTTTTATAGGACATTTCATAAAAAAATCTACATACCTAGAGTCCTATTTAGTTATGTATCTTACATAAAGAGAAAGGAATTAATTATCATGAAATTATCTTTGTATAGTGAAGTTGACCATTACCATTCTTTAAGTTCTTATTCTTTAAATGATATTACACATACTGATACCCCAAAAAATATTATTGAAAAGTCTAAAAAAGATAAGTATAGATACCCAATAGTAATACTTAATAAAGAACATAAAGTAATTGGATTTTTTTGCCTACACCTAAACACTGGTCCTAAAGAGTATGGCTATTATCAAAATGATTATGCGCTTATTAGAGGATTTTCTATTGATGATAATTTCAGAAATCAAGGATATGGTTCTAATGCTCTGAATAAAATATTTGAATTCATAGACTCAACTTTAAAATTAGAAATTAACCATATTGTATTGGCTGTAAATGAAAAAAATATATTGGCTCAAAAAGCATATAGAAATTCAGGTTTTTTTGTTGTGAAGAAAGATTTAGAAGGAAAAAAGGGGAAATTAATTATTATGGAGAAAAGCAGAAACTAGTATCATTTCTAGTTTCTGCTTTTCACTAAGTCTGCTATAAATTTAGTATTCTAGCTTATTTGCATATTTTGAGAGGAATAATCTATATACTAAACTTTTATGTTTATAATTCATTCCTTTCGTTTCACTCAAGGCACAAGACAGAATGAAAAAGTGGTGTGCTCTTTATTTTGTTTTATAATAATAGTGAGAAAGTCTATCACTACTACAAATCACGTGGAGGTGAATAAGTGAGTGATACAGCCACTACCTCGCATATTTATAGGTGTCATTCTTTCCATCAAGCACAAGAACTGTGACTAGGAGAACGTAAACTTATAATTGAATAAGCGAATCGTTTGTGAAAAGGAAAGAATAGTCAAGGGATAGGCAGACTCAAATTTGGTAAAGGGAGACTCCTCATGTTAAAAGCCAAATTTCAATTTAAAAAATTTTAAAATTTGTTTCGCATTTACTACTCCTTGCATTTATATTGGATTGATTAACAGAACCTTTCGCGATGTTCCTTAGCAACTTCTTTGTACTAGGAAAATTTAAAAATTCGGATAGGTATCTACCCCGATTATTCACAAAAAAAGCATCCAAAATTTCTTTGTCTGATAGAAGATCAATCTGTTTCTCGACTGCTTGACAAACCAAGTTTGCAAGGAAGATATTTTTAGGGGAATCAAAAGTTTCTGCTTTGTGGTTAAAATCATGTCTCATATTTTTAGTTTAGCACAAAGTAGCTTGATTGGCTAGGAATTCTCTTTCTTTTCAACCTTCTCTTCTGATTTTTTCTTCTCTGCTTGATTACTTGAATCAGTCACTACCTCTTCCTTTTTCTCTGTTTTCTCTTCTTTGATTTTGACTGAAGGAAACAGAAACTCATATTGACTCTTCGGCGTACGAACCCTTGTCACCAAGCTTGTTTTCTTATTTTGATAGCTCACCTGACCCAGATTAAAGGTCTGTTCCCCACTTTCTTGCTCAACCTTATCTTTGGCTCGATTGGCCATGGCAAAAGCGACCAGCTTTTCTTTATTTAAAGCGTAGTCTTGATAGTGGGCGACTTGTCGGTTCAAGTAAAATTGTAACAAAAGACTAAAGATGGCTGCCATGGTGACTGCATAGAGGAGAACACCTGCCTTAACTTTTTTCTTTTTCCACACGATAGATGAACTCCCTTTCTAAGCCTTTTTGGAATTGAAAACGAAAGCGAACCACTTGATTCTCCTCTGTAATCTGCGCAGATTTGAGACCATAAACCATAGGCTGATAGCCTCGACCACTAGAATCTGTTTTACGAAAATCATCTGATCTGGACTTGCCAATGGCTATGTCCTTGCCATCTTGCTTCATATAGAGACGATTGCCCTCCACTTTTTCGAACTGCGAACGGTCTAATTCTGCTTCCAACTGGTCCACAAACAAGAGCCACTCTTTTTGCTCGCTCTGTTGCTGGTAGCGAACTTCTGAAATGAGAAGCTGACTCATGGCTTGAAAGAGGAGTAAGCTTCCACTGATGACAATGAGGGCAATCAGGGATTCTAATAAGGTAAAAGCCTTGACCTTATGGCTCTTTGATAGCCAACAACTGTTCTGAACCATGGTAGACCTCCAATCCCTTTTCACTAGAAAACACCTGAATCTCAACTCCGTTTATGTTTACCTGATTTTGACCTGTCTGCAAGGCCATCTTAGCTACCCTCAAGACTTCTTCCTTTTGCAAGATTTTTGCTTCCTCTTGCCTATTTTTTTGAATTTGTCCCAAAAGGAGGGTCGCAATGCTGGCAAAGATAGCTAGAGCGACTACTGCTTCCAGTAAAATCACTGCCCTAATTTTTTGTTTCCTTAATGCGTTTAATTTTTCCATTTCCTAGATATAATTGATAGCGAATCGCTCCTTTACTGGTCTGAAATTCAACCTTAGCTAAGGACGAATTGCCCCCAGCTCGGTCAAATGTAATACTTTGGCCTGATGGTGCCTGAATTCCTTTAGGAACTGTCAAGTTTTGACTGCCATTGCTAATGGTCTGCCCATCTAAGTTCAGACTAGTCTTTTGTTGACTAGCTACACTGCGTTTTTGGGTTTCCCGATAGAGTTCTTCAAACTCCATAAAGAAAATCTGTTCCTCTACCGCCGCAAAAGTGGACTGGACAGAGCCTGACAAGCCCAAGGCAAGGATACTCACAAGTCCCAAAACCAAGAGACTTTCAAGCATGGTAAAGGCCTTAATCCGCGACCGTTTGAGTCTTATTTTGTTTTGCATGATATTCTTTATAAGCTTTAGCTTGCTCTTCTGTGATGCGATCATCTGCTTGTAATTTGCTTAGAGTAGCCTCTTCATTTTTATTCAAACTATAAAGCTCTGCCTGACTTTCCACCACCTTAACAACAGCAGCTTTTCCTTTGTCGTTGACTGCTTCTTTTTGCTTGGTCAAATTAGGTACAAAAAGCAAGAGAAGTACGCTGATGATGAGCAAGACCACCAACATCTCCACAAGTGTGAAAGCTTTAACCTTAGCTTTTTTCAAGAATGTCATCATTTTTTTCATTTTAAAAATTCACCTCCATATTTTGATACATGGGCATGAGCATTGCCGCATAAAGTAAAACGATAATCAGTGCCACAAAGATAAAAACCAGTGGCTGCACCAAATTCATGGTGCGGTTGACTCGGGTAAAAAAGGCTTCCCAAGTTTTTTCAGCATAGATTTCCAACTCACTACCCAGCTTGGACTTGACTTCCCCATACTCGATGATGAGACTCAACTCCTTCTTAAAGAAAGGATAGGTTCCTATCGTCTGAGAAAATTCTCGGCCATTTTGCAGGGCTTGAGCCAGGTCTTGACCGATTTCTTTAAAGAGCTGGGAACCTTGTTCCTGCATCATTTGAAAAATCTGCGTCAGCTCCATTCCCTGCGAAATCATATTCCCCCATTCACGCGCATAATAGGCTGTCAGATAGGTCTGCACAAAAATTCCAAGAAAGGGAAGGCGTGCTAAGATAGAAAAGACTCGCATCTTAGAACTTCTTTTATAAAAAGTTAGCGCTAAAAGGGCAAGTATGGAAACAAAACCTACCATTCCTAGAAAAATTTGTGGGAGATTGCCAATAATGTAGGTGGCAATATTGCTACTATCCAGTTGTGGTAGTAGGTAGTTCCGTAGTCCCAGCATGATTAAGAGAAGAAATCCCAGCAAAATCAAAGGATAAGTCGCTACTTCAATTAATTTTTTCTTGACCTTGGCCAGATTGTCTAGATATTCTTCTATCTTTCCCAAACTCAGGTGGAGATTTCCATGGACTTCCGCTAGGGATAACTGAGTGACAATAGCGCTTGAAAAGCCCAAACTAGCCATCATTTCTGAGAATGATTTCCCCTGAGACAAGCCCGTGCGCATCTGGGTCACGCACTGCTTATCCAACAAAGCACTCCTATCTAAAAAGGAGATGGTCTCCACCAGATGAAAACCGCTGGAAAAGAGATTGTTAAACAAGGTGATGATATTTTTTTGCTTAGCTGTAGCTAATTTTTTCCGTTTCAGCCTGAAGACTTGTGATATGTCCATCTTTAAGAAGCTGGTCAATCTGTTCATTCCACTTGGCTGCTTGGTGTTCTTGATAATCTCTGCTTGCAAAGTCAACGATTCCTCCTCCCCCGATTAATCTCTGGTAGCAGACTCCTTGCAGAACAACTGCCAATTCTTCTTCACTCACACCCAACTCCAGCAGACGCTCATAAACACCTCGGATACTCTTGGCGTGAATGGTTGAAAAAACTGTTGCACCTGTCAAACTAGCTCTGACCACTGCACGCGCCGTCTCGCTGTCCCGAATTTCTCCGATAATCAAGAGATCTGGTCGATGACGCAAGGAAAGTTTGATTAGATTTTCATAGGTTAGGCCGATTGCTTCGTTCAACTGCAACTGAAGCATGTCGTCCTGCTTGATTTCGACAGGATCTTCGATGGACATAACTTGCTGTCCTTTAAAGAGTGACTTGGACAATTCATGCATCAGGGTCGTCTTACCACTCCCAACCGGGCCAGCAAAAAGATAGAGTCCCCGTTGCCTGTACTGCTTGCCTAATTCTTCAATATCCTGAAACCAAAAATGCAACTCCTGCTCTTCATCGTGCAACAAGCGAATGACTAAACTCTCATGCCCTCGATAATCGCCTACGGTAGATAAACGTAGGGACGCCATCTTCTGGTCATATTCATAGTCACAGGAACCGAGTTGACTACGTCGCTTTTCTCCCACATTCATACCCGCCACAAACTTAAAGTGACTGATGACGGCCGCAAATTTTTCGAAGTTATAACAGCCAATTTTACAGCGCTCGTCTCCTACCCTCATATGAAGCTCATAGGCATCTAACTTAGGGACAAAATAAATATCTTGCGCTCCTTTTTTCCGGGCCGAACGAATGATTTCTTGTGCAATTTCTTGAACCATACCTACCTCCTCACCTATACTATTCGCAAAGATTTGGAAAAAATAAAAAAGCAACTCCAAAAAGTTACTTTTTCTCTATTTTACTTTCATACGGCAAGAACGGTGCCTTTCCTTACCTGTTTGTTTTTCATAGCCTGGACGTAGTTTTTCATCTGGAATAACCTGCTCATCCTGTAAAAGAGCCAAAGAATGGTATTGTTGTAAATACTCATCACATTCATCACACCAGCGTTGATCTTCCGGGTCCCAAAAAATGGTCATCAAGTCCCTTCTACTTTTATAAAGAGGGGATTCTTGTTCCAATCTAAACCAGCAAGTCTTGTAGTATTTGAGAGCATCATAATACTGGTCAAATTTCTTACTTGCTACAATATCTTCTTCCCAACCTTCTAAGAACCACCAGGGTTCAAAATCTCCGTACATTTCTATAACACGATACATATTCATTCATTCCTTTGTACCATATATTATAACCAATTCCGCTAAACAAGGAAAGAAATATGCTCATTTCTTAATTTTTTTGATAAAAAATCCAGCCATCCTATGATGACTGAATTTCTATTTGCTTATGTTCCAAAATCTTTTTACTACTTAAGCCTCTGAAATATCGTTTTCGATGATGACCTTAATGGCATGGTGGTCTGCTGCCTTACCGAAGACTTCGTAGGCTTTTTCAATTTCACTGAGTTTGAAATAGTGAGTTACCAATTTTTCTGGTTCAATCTTATGACTTTCAAGTGCTTTCAACAATTGTGGAGTTGTATTTGTAGATACCAAACCAGTTGTTACATTGATGTTGCGAATCCAAAGTTTGTCCAAATCGAATTCAACTGGTTTACCATGTACACCACAGTTGGCAACTGTTCCGTCTACACCGATAATCTTTTGACAGAAATCAAATGTTACAGGAATACCAACAGCTTCGATAGCGACATCTACACCACGGCCATCTGTCAAATCATAAATTTCTTTAATCGCTTTTTCAGGGTCTGAAGAATTAACCTTGTGAGTCGCACCAAATGATAAAGCAGTTTCCAAGCGGTTATCGTCTAAGTCCACCATAATCAATTTGGCTGGTGAGTAGAACTGAGCTGTCAAGAGAGCAGCCAATCCAACTGGACCTGAACCAATAATGGCTACGCTACAACCAGGTTCTACTTTTCCTTTCAAGACACCAATTTCATACCCAGTAGGCAGAATGTCTGATAGCATAACCAAGGCTTCATCTGACAAGTCTTCTGGAGTGTGGTAAAGAGTGTTATCTGCATGAGGGACACGTAGATACTCAGCCTGCATACCATCAATCAAGTGACCAAAAATCCAGCCCCCTTCGTCTTCACAGTGGGCATAAATTCCTTTTTTACAGTAGTAGCATTTACCACAGGCACAGACACAAGAAATCAAGACCTTATCGCCTTTTTTGAAGTTCGAAACTCCTTTTCCAACTTCTTCCACAATCCCAATCCCTTCGTGACCAAGAATGGTACCACTTTGGCAAGCAGGGACATCCCCTTTGATAATATGGAGGTCTGTTCCACAAATAGTGGTTTTTACGATACGCACAATAGCGTCTGTTGGCTTGCGAATAACTGGTTTGTCTACATCAACAAAAGAAGCAAGTCCTGGTTTAACATAAGTATAGGCTTTCATAAAGCACTCCTCCGTTTTTTAAATGTACTATTTATAATATAATTGCAAGCCTTTTCAATTGGCTCTTTAGGTATTTTTGTGATATTTTTAACTTTTTTATTTACCGGTAAAGCAATGTAGATAAAAAAGCAGAAGCTAGCCTCTAACTTCTGCTTTCTCTCTTATGACTCATCTCCAATTTTTCTGATACCTGCAACAAAAATCGAAGATAATAATAATTGGGTAACACTCAACTGATCAAATCCAAAAATGTAATGTGCTAGCAAATGAAATAAGAAAACAAACAAAAACAAAGATAATAAAATCTTACACATAGATTTAAGCCCAGAAATTAATCCGTCCATTATTTGGATATACATCCCTAGCATCAACCCATTGAGCTACCGCATAACCTACATTGTAGAAAATGTTAATATAATCAAATATACGTTCAAGAAGTTCAGATAACCGATTGCTATAAATGCCTAAACGAATAGCAGCTTTTTTAGCTACCCTACTTAAAGTAGCTTTAGCAACTGCCAATCCTTTTTTCTTTACCAAATTACCAATGCCTGCCACACCACCGGAAATAGCAGTAGCAATTAGATTTTCTACTTTTTTAAACTTTTTTCATTTTTTCAAGTACAGTTTTTCAAATTATAGTAAAAAGAGCCAGAATTATACTGACTCTTCTATTGATTATTAAACTTAGAAGCACGTTCTTCTCCCCACCAATAGGGCATTAGTTCTGCGGCTTTCACTGTCTTTCTTGTATCGTAGTCCATCATGAATTCTGCATCTTTATTTTCAGCGTTCAACTCTAAAAGGAATTCTCTGCAAGCGCCACAGGGCATTCCTGAACTTCCACCATAAGGTGCTTTATCTCGAAAGGCTAATACTTTCTTAACCTTAGTTTGTCCTGAAAATTGGTACATATTGAAGAGGGCCGCCCGTTCTGCACAGAGATGGAAAACACCACAGGTTCCCTCCATACAGAAACCTGTAAATATTTGTCCATCTTCTGCTTCTACTGCAGCTACAACATGATTGGCATAAACAAAGTCTGATACTTCATGTGGATTGTATAGTTTCTGTGCTTCTTCGTACATCTTTTCCCAGATGTCCATTATTGTACCCTTCTTACTTAGAGATTTCCTTTAACATATTTTCGATATGCTGGATTGATTTTTCACGTCCAAGCAAGAAAATTGTATCTGGTAATTCTGGTCCATGCATTTCACCTGAAACTGCGATACGAATAGGCATGAAAAGATTTTTCCCTTTAATACCTGTTTCCTTTTGGACTGCTTTAATTTGTGGGAAGATATTCTCTGTCACGAATTCATCATCTGTCATCACTTCGAGTTTTGCTTTGAAGGCTTCAAGAACTGTTGGGACTGTTTCACCTGCCATGACTTCTTTCTCAGCCTCAGTTAATTCTGGGAAGTCTGAGAAGAAGAGGTCTGTCAATGGGATAATCTCATCTACTGATTTCATTTGTGGTTTATAGAGCTCAACTAATTTTTCAGCCTTGTCAGTCAATCGACCTGCTTCTTCTAGGAATGGTTTTGCCATTTCAAAGATAGTTTCTAGGTCTGCATTCTTGATATAATCATTGCTCATCCAGTCTAGTTTTTTCTGGTCAAAGGCTGCTGGAGACTTGCTGAGGCGGTTTTCATCGAAAAGTTTAATCAATTCTTCACGAGAGAAAATCTCATCTTCGCCACCTGGGTTCCAACCAAGAAGAGCAATAAAGTTAAAAACTGCTTCTGGAAGGTAACCTTTCTTTCGGTAATCCTCGATAAATTGAAGTGTATTAGTATCACGTTTAGATAACTTCTTACCAGTCTCAGAGTTGATGATTAAGGTCATGTGACCGAACTCTGGAGCTTCCCAACCAAGCGCTTCATAAACCATAAGCTGTTTTGGTGTATTAGCAATATGGTCATCTCCACGGATAACATGAGAGATTTGCATATCGTGGTCATCGATGACAACAGCAAAGTTGTATGTTGGGTAACCGTCTTTCTTTTGGATAACCCAGTCACCACCGATATTGCCACCTTCAAATTCGATATCACCTTTGACCATATCATGCCACTTGTAGATACCTGACTCATTGACCGCCAAACGAACCGTTGGGATAATTCCTGCTGCTTCACGTTCTGCGATATAAGCTGCTTTTTCTTCTTCACTCATACCAAGGTATTCATTGATGTAGCGTGGTGTTTCGCCAGCTACTTCTTGGCGTTCGCGTTCAGCTGCCAACTCTTCTTCTGTAACGTAAGATTTATAGGCTTTTCCTTCAGCTAATAGTTGGTCAATGTATTTTTGATACAAGTCCAAACGCTCAGACTGGCGATAATTCTCATGTGATTCTGGACTTTCATCCCAATCCATGCCTAACCAGCGAAGGTTTTCAAGTTGTGAACGTTCACCATCCTCGACATGGCGTTTACGGTCAGTATCTTCGATACGAATGAGAAATGTTCCACCATGATGGCGCGCATACAAGTAATTAAACAATGCTGTACGGGCATTCCCGATGTGTAGTAGTCCTGTTGGACTTGGTGCGTAACGTACGCGGATATCTTTTGACATAGTTTCTCCTATAAAGTCTCTAGGCGTCTGCCTTTTTGCTCTCTATATTATATCACAAGTCTTGGCTGAGTCCAATTTCTATGAATAAAGAGAGTAAAAAGAGTGGACAAACCACTCTTTTCTTCTATTATAGACGTGCGTTAAGTTCTTTGCTCAATTCTTCAAATCCTGGTTTTCCAAGAAGGGCAAACATGTTACGTTTGTAAGCTTCAACACCTGGTTGGTCAAATGGGTTGATAGCATTCAAGTAACCTGAAAGAGCGATAGCCAATTCGAAGAAGTAGATTGTGTAACCAAGAGTGAAAGCATCTTGCTCTGGAAGAGTCACGTACATGTTTGGTACGTCACCATCTGTGTGGGCAAGAAGAACACCGTCAGTCGCTTTTTTGTTTACAAAGTCAACGTCTTTTCCTTGAAGGTAACCAAGTCCATCAAGGTCTTCTTCCAAGCTAGGGATAATCACGTTCTTGCGAGGTTTGTCAACACGGACTACTGTTTCAAACATGATACGAGTTCCTTCTTGGATAAATTGACCCAATGAGTGCAAGTCAGTTGAGAAGTTGGCTGAAGTTGGGTAGATACCTTTTTGGTCTTTTCCTTCTGATTCACCAGCCAATTGTTTCCACCATTCTGAGAAGTATTGAAGTGATGGCTCATAGTTTACCAAGATCTCAGTTGCATAGCCTTTACGGTAAAGGATGTTACGAACTGCTGCGTATTGGTAAGCTTCGTTTTCAGAGATTTTATCTGAAGTGTAGTCCTTGCGAGCTGCATTCGCACCTTCCATAAGGGCTTTGATGTCAGCTCCTGATGCTGCGATTGGAAGCAAACCAACAGCTGTCAAGACTGAGAAGCGTCCACCTATGTCATCTGGAACAACAAATGTTTCCCAACCGTTAGCATCTGCTTCAACCTTAACAGCACCTTTTTGGCGGTCAGTTGTTGCATAGATACGTTTGTTGGCTTCTTCTTGACCGTATTTCTTAACCAAGAGTTCTTTGAAGACACGGAAAGCGATCGCTGGTTCAGTTGTTGTACCTGATTTAGAAATCACGTTTACTGAGAAGTCTTTGTCTGCAACATACTCTACCAAGTCAGCAAGGTAAGTAGATGAGATTGAGTTTCCAGCGTAAAGGATTTGTGGAGCTTTACGTTCTTCTTTTGTTTGCAAGTTAGCAAAGTGGTGGTTCAAGAAATCGATTGCTGCTTTGGCACCAAGGTAAGATCCACCGATACCGATCACAACCAAAACATCGCTGTCTGATTTGATTTGCTCAGCAGCTTTCAAGATGCGGTTAAATTCTTCGCGGTCGTAGTTTTCAGGAAGGTCCAACCATCCCAAGAAGTCGCTACCAGCACCAGTTCCTTTACGGATCAATTCATCTGCTGCTGTTACTTGTGCTTGCATGTATTCCACTTCATGTGGTGCAACAAATTTGTCTAAAACTTTTGAATAATCAAATTTAATATGTGACATGTTATTCCTCCAATATTTCTTCTTTTCTATCATAACGCTTACCTTCGTTTTTTTCAAGCTTTTTTGTCGAATTTCTCCAATTTTTATCAGAATTCAAACGTTTGCGTAAAAATGTCACATTCCAAAAATTTTGAAAAAATAAAAGAAAGAACGACTAGATGTTCCAGTCGTTACAGTTCATTCAATAAATACTCAAATAATTCTAAATTACCATCTTCTTCATTAACCAGAAACTCTGGATGCCACTGCAAACCGATAATGCGGTGTTCGTCGATAGATTCAATCGCTTCAATGGTTTGATCTCTCGGATCAATAGCAGTTACACGGAAATTAGATGCCAATTCTTTGATACTCTGACGATGGACGGAATTGACCTGACTTTCTTTTCCAAATAGCTTGGCAACCACGCTTCCTTCCACTGTCTCAATAGAGTGAGATGTTCCGAAAGGTAGTCCTTGCCAGTGACCTTCGATTTCTTGATTGAGGGTTCCACCAAAGGCAACATTGACAAGTTGAACACCGCGACAGATTGCCATAATTGGTTTATTCTGACGGAGTGCTTCTTTCAAGAGTGCCAATTCAAATTCATCACGGACCAGATTATAATCATCGCTCTCGATGGTCTTTTTCTCTCCATAAAACTGAGGATGAACATTTTGGCCTCCTGTCAAAATCAATTTGTCAATCATTTCTACATAATCGCGTACAACTGACTCATCACCAACAGGAATGACTAGAGGGAGACCACCGACTTGACGAATGCTCTCTGCGAATCTACAAGATACAGATGAATGAATGTTTTTGCCTTCTGTGTCTACGGGACATAGATTTGCAGCAACTCCTACAACGGTTCTAGGCATGATGTCTCTCCTTTCGAATATTAATACTCTTCGAAAATCTCTTCAAACCACGTCAGCATCGCCTTACCGTATATATGTTACTGACTTCGTCAGNNCGGCTAGCTTCCTAGTTTACTCTTTGATTTTCATTGAGTATAACGATAGTCCTATCATATCACTCAAAGCGTCTTTCGTCTAATATGTTTTTTTTAAGACTGTGATAAAAATTTTTTATGGACAAGAAAAAGCTGCCCCATAGGACAACTTCTTTCTTATTCAAAAACAAATTGATTGTGATAGAGTTCTGAGTAGAATCCACCTAGCTTCAAGAGTTCATGGTGGTTACCACGTTCAATGACCTCTCCATCTTTAAGGACAATAATCTGATCAGCATTGAGAATAGTTTTCAAGCGGTGGGCAATAACGAAACTGGTTTTGCCTGCTACAACTGCCTCCATGGCATGCTGAATCTTGCTTTCTGTCACCGTATCTACGTTTGAAGTGCCTTCATCGAGAATGAGAACTTCTGGATCTGTCATCAGGGTTCGAGCAATGGAAATCAATTGCTTCTGCCCTGTCGAGAAGATACTCTGCTCATCATCAATAAGAGTATCGTACTTATCAGGCAAACTTTCGATATAGTCGTGAATGTGGCTTGCTTTGGCTGCTGACTCAACCATTTCCTGACTGGCATCTGGCACACCGAAACGGATATTGTCTCGAATGGTTCCGCTAAAAAGAACGGAATCTTGCAAGACAATTCCCACTTTACTTCTAAGACTATCTAAATCATAGTCACGAATGTCTTTATCATCAAAATAAATACCGCCAGCATCAACATCATAAAAGCGATTGATGAGGTTCATAATAGTGGTTTTCCCTGAACCCGTTGGCCCAACAACTGCAGTCATCTGGCCTTTAGGGGCAGAAATGTTGACATCTTTCAAAATAGGTTTATCAGGCAAGTATGAAAAATCGATATGACTGATTTCAACACCTTCTTGCAACTGAGTGAAGATTGGAGCCTTTTCAGGTCGGATTTCTTCCTCTGCATCAAACATTTCCTGTATCCGTTCAGCCCCTGTAAAGGCCAACTGAAGACTTCCCCAACTAGCTGCAACTTGAATAATAGGCTGGTAGTACTGTTGTGAAAATTGGGCAAACATCACAATCAAACCTAGGGCTGTACTTGTTTCAATAGTCTTATCGTTTAATAGAACGGCCGAACCAGCAAAGATAACGACGGCTGTATTAACCAGACTCATCCCATTCATGACAGGGAACAGAATTCCTGAGAACATCCTTCCTTTAAAGGTTGCCTTGCGTACGCGCTCATTTTGTTCAAGAAATCCTGCCATCATATCCTCTTGAATTCCTTGCACAATCACGGCTTTTTGGCCTGAGATACTCTCATCCATATAGGCGTTGAGCTTCCCTACCTCTTTCTGCTGGAGATTGGTGTATTTGCGTGCCATTTTCACGATGAAAATCAGCATAAGGAAAGCCAATGGGGTGCTGGCAATGGTGATAAGAGCCAGCGTCACATTTCTCGAAAACATGACAAGAATCAGACCAATGTATAAAACAATATTGCTCATGACCTGAATCAAGCTTTCGTTAAAGGCTTGGAGGATATTATCCAAATCACTGGTAAAATGAGACAGGATATCGCCATCTTGTCGACGGTCAAAGAAAGAAACCGTCAACTGAGCAAGCTTACCAAAGAAACCTTTGCGCATCTCGTTGGTCGATTCTGCAATCACGCGCGTCATGAGACACATGTATATGACACTAGAAATAAATAAAACCAAAACCAGCAGACCAAGATTGACCATGATTCCTGATAGGCTTTGCCAAACAAGTTCTGGATTGCCATCTTGATAAGCTTGGACTAAATTAACTAGTTGCGTCACTGCTTGTCCAGAAAAGACCGGAAAGAGAGCTTGGGCAAGAGTCGCCAGAACAATCATCAGGATAACAACTACAAATGATAGCTTATAAACTTTAAAATAATTCCAAAAAAATTGAACTGTCTTCATTTTACTCCTCCTTTCCTTTCTGTGTTTCGTAGATTTCACGGTAAACAGCATTGTTGGCAACCAAGTCTGCATGCGTCCCTTGACCAATCAATCGTCCTTGATCTAGAACCAAGATTTTATCTGCATGAACAACCGAGCTAATCTTTTGCGCGATGATAATGGTTGTTGTTCCCTTCAAGTCCTTATTCAAGGCTTCTTGAACCAGGCGCTCTGACTTAGCATCCAAGGCCGAGGTCGAATCGTCAAAAATCAGAATACGTGGATTGCTGACAATCCCACGCGCAATCGACATCCTTTGTTTTTGTCCACCTGAGAAGTTGGTTCCTCGTTCCTCAACTGGACTTTCAAAGGTTTTCTCCATACGATGAATGAATTCACTAGCCTGGGCAATACTAGCTGCGCGTTCCATTTCAAATAGAGTAGCATCTCCCTTACCCTGTCTCAAGTTATCTGCAATCGTTCCACTGAAGAGAATGGCACGTTGGAGAACGATAGACACTGTTTTACGCAGGGTTCCTTCACTCACTTCTCGAATATCCTTGCCACCGATTTTAATAGAGCCTTCTTGCGGATCAAAGAGACGTGGAATCAATTGAGCCAAGGTTGACTTCCCTGCACCAGTCGCTCCAACGACACCAACCATTTGACCAGATTCAATAGTAAAGCTCACATCTTTCAGCATCGGTTCCTTATCCATTGGATAGGTAAAGGTTACATTTTCAAAGCTAAGACTTCCGACCAACTCTTCATCTGGCACATCCTTGAAGGTCATAGCTGGCTCTGCGTCAAGAATTTCTCGAATACGACGCATAGAAATCATGGCACGGCTGACAGAATTCCCTAAAAATCCAACCATAACAATGGTAAAGATAATCTGGCTCAGGTAATTAACAAAGGAAGCAATAGAGCCAACAACTGATGGATCCGACTGAACCATCCCTGCAACTAGCCAAATAGAGAGGAATACCGCCCCATAACCGACCAACATCATGAAAGGTTCCACTACTGAAAAAGCATAACCGATGTAAAGATTTTGACCGAGAAGCTCGTCTGAAACTTCCGTAAACTTAGCAAACTGCTCTTTTTCTTGGACAAAGGACTTGACCACACGAACGCCACGCAGATTTTCCTTGGCAATGGCATTGATGCGTTCAAGAAGGGTTTGAAACTTGGCAAAACGAGGCCCCATCATTCCCATCATGACGGCAGTCAAGCCAAAAATTAAGATTACCATGAGAACAATTACCCACCACAGAGAAGGTAGGGTTTGAACCGCCAGGATAAAGGAACCGATGAACAAGAGGGGAAGTCTGAAAAGAATCTGGAAGGTCATCATGACCACGTTCTGAATCTGGTTGATGTCATTTGTCATGCGAACGACTAGATTTCCCGCATTAAATTGTTCAATATTAGCATAAGAAAAGGTTTGGATTTTACGGAAGGCATCCTCCCGAAGGTCAGATGAAACTCCTTGGGCAATATAGGCTGCAAGGACAACATTGAGACCACCAGCAACCAGACCGACTACGGCCACACCAATCAACCAAGCCCCGATACTATAAATAGCTTCATATTTTCCAGCAAGGAGGGCGTCTAAGACTTCCTGCAGATAACGCGGTTGCAGAAGTGAACTAGCAACCATCAAGCCTGTCATCAGAAGCGAAGTCAAGGCCTGCCACTTGTAGGTTTTTATTTTCTGAATCAGCATACTTTCTCCTTAAAAAATAGACAAAAGGGAGCGACAATGTGTCAGCTCCTTCTCATTCTGTTTGTGTGATGTTATTCTAGCAAAAAAGTGGGGGATTGTCAAAGAAGTCTCCTTGATACAGCTAGAATGACTAGTAATTTTCTCTTTATAGTTTCTGTTTTAACTCGACCAAGACATTCATAGCCTGCATAGGTGTCATATTGTAAACATCCAGTTTAGCTAATTCTGCTAGGATAGGATGTTCTTCAGTCGTATCAAAGAGTGAAATTTGTTCTGAGACAGTACTTGTTTGTTTCATAGGAGCAGGACTTTCTTGCCCCTGACTCTCCAGTTGCGTTAAAATCTTATCCGCTCTCGCTAAAAGATCAGCCGGTAAACCAGCAATCTTGGCAACATGGATACCATAGGATTTATCAGCTGGCCCTGGTTCAATCTTGTGAAGGAAGGTGACCTGCCCATCCTGCTCCAAGGTTGCCACGTGGACATTAACCAAGTGTTGTAAACTAGACTCCAGACTAGTCAACTCATGGTAGTGGGTCGCAAAGAGGGTCTTGGCTCCGATATGTTCATGGATGTATTCGATGATGGACTGGGCAAGAGCCATCCCGTCATAAGTTGCAGTTCCACGACCTAACTCATCAAAAAGAATCAAGGAATTCTTTGTTGCATGCGAAATGGCATTGTTGGCCTCCATCATCTCCACCATGAAGGTTGATTGGCCTGAAACCAAATCATCGGCTGCTCCGATACGGGTAAAGATAGCATCAAAAATAGGTAAATGGGCGCTTTCTGCTGGCACATAAGAGCCCAACTGGGCCATTATCGCCGTCATGGCTAACTGACGCATGTAGGTTGACTTCCCGCTCATGTTGGGTCCTGTAATCAGTTGAATACTGGTATCTTCTGCCATCTGAATCGTATTGGGAATATAGGTCTGAGCCCCCATAACCTTTTCAACGACAGCATGGCGTCCTTTCTGGATATCAATTCGCGAATCATCTCCGAATTCAGGTCGAATCAAATGCTGGGTTTCAGCTACAACCGCCAGACTTTGCAAGACATCAACGGTCGCAATTCCTTGAGCTAGAGCCTGTAAACGCTGGATATACTTGTTAACTTCCTCACGGATACGCATAAAGATTTCATACTCTAGGTTGGCTGACTTCTCACGCGCCTCCAGCATGTCGCCTTCGATACGGGCCAATTCCTCAGTCCCAAAACGTTCTGAGTTTTTCAGCGTTGCCTTGCGGAAAAAGTGAGCAGGCACATTTCCCAGTTGAGAATTGGTCACATGGAAATAGTAACCATCCTTTTTATTGTAGTCAATCTTAAGCGTACTGATACCAGAGTTTTCGCGTTCCTTAGCCTCAATCTCAGCAATCCAACCAGTCCCTTCTCTGAGAACGCGACGGTACTTGTCTAAAGTCTCATCAAATCCAGTTCGGATAATTCCCCCATCTGTAATCACATGAGGAGCTTCAGGAGCAATCGCTGCGCTAATCAAACTCTCCAACTCAGGAATTCCATCCAGTTGTGCGATGAGATAGGCTAGAGCAGGTTGCTCCATCCCTTCTAAAATCGCACGAATCCGTGGCACACTAGATAAGGTGGCCGCCAACTGCAAGAGATCCTTTGGGTTGGTCTTGCCAAAAGAAACACGACTAGCCAAGCGCTCAATGTCATAAACACCCTTGAGACTGTCTGTCAAATCACTGCGCTCAAAGAAATGGCCGAGAAAGACCTGCACCACTTCTTGACGTTGGATAATTCGTTCCTTATCAATCAAGGGGCGATGAATCCAAGAACGCAAGAGCCGCATACCCATAGCTGTTTTGGTTTCATCCAAAAGCCAGAAAAGGCTGCCTTGCTTCTTGCCCGAACGAGCATTCTCAACCAAATCCAGACTAGCCTTGGTCGCATAATCCATCTGCAAGAAATCTTTGATTTCATAGCGGATAACAGGCTTGAGGTGGTTCAATTCCCTCATCTGAGTCCGATGAACATACTGGAGCAATTTACTAGATGCCGCTTGCTCCACAGCTGCCAGTCGTGAATCCAGTAAATGAAGGTCTTCAAAGCCTTCTTTTTCATAGGAAAGTACCAGATTCATCTGACGACTGAGGATTTGTTCTTCCTCCTCAGACAAGTCATAGCCCAGCACCACTTCGCGCGCCTTGAGATTACGGATTTCCCCACAAACCAGCGTGAAATCCAAAAGACCTGTCACATAAAAGTCACCCGTCACCAGGTCCATATAAGCTAGGCCAAATTGATTGCCAGCACGGTCTATGGCAACCAAAAAATTATTCTGACTGTCCAGCTTACTGCTATCGACCACTGTCCCTGGCGTAATAACCTGAACAACTTCTCGTTTCACAACCCCAACCGCTTGTTTAGGATCTTCCATCTGCTCTGCGATAGCCACCTTATAGCCCTGCTCAATCAAGACATCGATATACTGTTGGGCAGAATGATAGGGGACACCCGCCATAGGAATCGGATTGTCGGCATTCTTGTTGCGACTCGTTAAGGAAATTTCCAGAATCTGCGCAGCATTGACCGCATCCTCATAAAATAATTCATAAAAATCACCCATCCGAAAGAGCAAAAACGCATCTGGATATTGCTTTTTAATCTCCACATACTGTTGCATGCCAGGTGATAGCTTTTCTGTCGCCATTGTCCGTCTCTCCTTGTCAAAAATAAGTCTTGAGAGCAACTCTCAAGACCTTACTTATCTTTCATCAAATCTAGCAAACGATCTTCCATGAGTTTGGCAACGTGCTGGTCTCGACAAATGACCAATAAGGTATTGGCACCAGCAACTGTTCCTAAAATCCATTCATCCTTGTTTGCATCTACAATATTTGCCAAAACAGAAGCTTCTCCCAGTTTGGTATGAAGCACCAAGGTAAACTCTGCTCTTGCAACACCTTCTAAATGATGAGACAAAAATTCCACCAAATCAATCTTTTCTGTCTCATTTGCTAGTACATAATACACCATATCATTTTTCTTGACCTTGGTCAAGCCGATTTCGCGCAAATCACGAGACAGGGTTGTCTGCGTCACACAAACATTGTGTGCCTCCAACCGATCTTGAATTTCTTTTTGTGTACTTAATTTCTCCTCAGTAATCATTTTTTTTATTAACTGATGACGATCTCTTTTTCTCATAAAATCCTCTTATGTGAATATTTATAACTATTTTTATAACTATATTATACCAAAAAAATAGGAGATTTCAAAAATTTTTTCTTCTTTCTTTAAAATTGTGATAAAATAGTAGAAAAGTCCAAAAAGGAGCTCTTAATGAATACAAAAGAATTGATTGCTAGCGAATTGGCTAGCGTCATTGATAGCCTGGACCAAGAGGCTATTTTAAATTTACTGGAAACCCCTAAAAACTCAGAAATGGGAGACATTGCTTTCCCTGCTTTTTCTCTTGCAAAAGTCGAACGTAAAGCACCTCAAATGATTGCGGCTGAACTGGCTGAAAAAATTAACAGCCAAGCCTTTGAAAAGGTTGTTGCAACAGGACCTTACGTCAACTTTTTCCTTGATAAATCTGCCATTTCTGCTCAAGTATTGCAAGCTGTTATCACTGAAAAAGAACACTATGCTGATCAAACTATTGGCAAACAAGAAAATGTTGTTATCGATATGTCTAGTCCCAATATCGCTAAACCATTCTCTATTGGTCACCTGCGCTCAACTGTCATCGGAGATAGCTTATCACATATCTTCCAAAAAATCGGTTATCAAACGGTCAAGATCAACCACTTGGGAGACTGGGGTAAACAGTTTGGAATGCTGATTGTAGCCTACAAAAAATGGGGCGACGAAGAAGCTGTAAAAGCTCATCCAATTGATGAACTTCTTAAACTCTATGTCCGCATCAATGCTGAGGCTGAAAATGACCCTAGCTTGGATGAAGAAGCACGCGAATGGTTCCGTAAGCTTGAAAATGGAGACGAGGAAGCTCTCGCTCTTTGGCAATGGTTCCGTGATGAAAGTTTAGTGGAATTTAACCGCCTTTACAATGAATTGCAAGTCGAATTTGACAGCTACAATGGAGAAGCCTTCTACAACGATAAGATGGATGCAGTTGTAGACATTCTTTCTGAAAAAGGACTACTTGTTGAATCAGAAGGTGCCCAAGTTGTCAATCTTGAGAAATATGGAATTGAACATCCAGCCCTTATCAAGAAATCTGATGGTGCAACTCTCTATATCACACGTGACTTGGCTGCAGCCCTTTACCGTAAAAACGAATACCAATTTGCTAAATCTATCTATGTCGTTGGTCAAGAGCAATCTGCCCACTTTAAACAACTCAAAGCTGTCTTGCAAGAGATGGGTTACGATTGGAGTGACGACATTACCCACGTTCCTTTTGGTTTGGTTACAAAAGAAGGGAAGAAACTCTCTACTCGTAAAGGGAATGTCATCTTGCTAGAGCCTACTGTTGCAGAGGCTGTTAGCCGTGCCAAAGCCCAAATCGAAGCAAAAAATCCTGAATTGGAAAATAAAGATCAGGTAGCACATGCTGTTGGGGTTGGAGCCATTAAATTTTATGACCTCAAAACCGACCGTACAAATGGATACGACTTCGACCTAGAAGCTATGGTATCCTTCGAGGGTGAAACTGGACCTTATGTTCAATACGCCTACGCTCGTATCCAATCGATCTTACGCAAAGCGGATTTCAAACCAGAAACAGCTGGCAACTATAGCTTGAATGATGCTGAAAGCTGGGAAATCATCAAACTCATCCAAGATTTCCCACGTATTATCAACCGTGCGGCGGATAACTTTGAACCTTCTATCATTGCTAAATTTGCAATTAGTCTGGCTCAAGCCTTCAACAAATACTATGCACATACGCGCATCTTGGATGAAAGTCCAGAACGCGACAGCCGTCTAGCCCTTAGCTACGCAACCGCAGTCGTTCTCAAAGAATCCCTTCGCTTGCTTGGGGTAGAAGCGCCAGAGAAGATGTAAATCGCCAAAGTTACTTGATTGCAAAGCAATCTAAGTAACTAACGCCAAATCCTATCAGGGATTTGGCTAGGCGCTTCACTAGTTCTGGAACATAAATATTATCGATTTATATTCCAGAACGTCGTAATCTTAAAGCTATTGGAACTAAAGTTCCTAATTGTTAGACGCTAGCCGCGTATATGCGGACTAGCTAACTGCTTCACTAGTCATAGTCTCTAAATATAATCGATTTAGAGACCATGACGTCGTAACCAGAGATACTTGCCTAAACACTTTACTAATTCACCAAACTAAATAATATCGATTTGGTTTGGTTCATGTCGTAATCTTTTAATTACTTGATTGTTAAGCAATCTAAGTAACTAACGCCAAAGCCTATCAGGGATTTGGCTAGGCGCTTCACTAGTTTTAGGACATAAATATGATCGATTTATGTTCTAAAACGTCGTAATCTTAAAATTATTGGAACTAAAGTTCCTAATTGTTAGACGCTAGCCGCTTATATGCGGACTAGCTAACTGCTTCACTAGTCATGGTCTCTAAATATAATCGATTTAGAGACCATGACGTCGTAACTAGAGACACTTGTCTAAACGCTTTACTAATTCATCTAACCAAATAATATCGATTTGATTTGGTTCATGTCGTAATCTTTTAATTACTTGATTGCAAAGTAGTCTAAGCAACTAACGCCAAATCCTATCAGGGATTTGCTTAGACGCTTCACTAGTAAAGAAACATAAATATTATCGATTTATGTTTCTTTACGTCGTAACCAGAGACACTTGCCTAAACGCTTCACTAATTCACCTAACCAAATAATAGACTTCCTGCAAAACTAGAATCCTAGTTCATGATTGATAATACCAGCAATCAAATTCATTCGTAATCCGAAGCGTTTACGATGATTTCGATAGGTTGTTGAAAACATTTTAAACGTTTTTACTTTGGCAAAGATGTTCTCAACCTTGCTTCTCTCCTTAGATAGCGCATGGTTATAGGCTTTCTCTTCAGCTGTTAGCGGCTTGAGTTTGCTGGATTTACGTGGAGTTTGTGCTTGAGGATATACCTTCATAAGCCCTTGATAAGCACTGTCAGCCAAGATTTTACCAGCTTGTCCGATATTTCTGCGACTCGTTTTGAACAACTTCATATCATGACAATAGTTCACAGTGATCTCCAAAGAAACAATTCTCCCTTGGCTTGTGACAATCGCCTGAGCCTTCATAGCGTGGCATTTCTTTTTACCAGAATCATTCGCTAATTGTTTTTTTAGGACGATTGATTTTTACTTCCGTCGCATCAATCATTACCGTGTCCTCAGAACTGAGAGGAGTTCTTGAAGTTGATAAGGATTATGCTCTGGTTTCTTGTCTTGTTGCTCCTGGTTTTGAATTTGAGGATTTTGAATTATTTGAAAGGGTAGATCTACTGGCGACCTATCTAGAGCACAAGGAGATGATTGAGCGTTTGACCAGATCCTAGTCTTGATAAGCAAATTTAATCTGATTTAGCAATGTTAGGATTTCTGATAATTGTGTTATAATGTTACCAATAGGAGATAATAGATGACAAAACAAGTCTTATTAGTGGATGATGAAGAACACATTCTGAGATTGCTTGACTACCATTTAAGTAAGGAAGGCTTTTCTACTCAATTGGTAACAAATGGACGGAAGGCCTTAGCTTTGGCAGAAACAGAACCCTTTGATTTTATCTTGCTTGATATCATGTTACCACAATTAGATGGCATAGAAGTTTGTAAGCGGCTGAGAGCCAAAGGCGTCAAAACTCCAATTATGATGGTTTCTGCGAAAAGTGATGAATTTGATAAGGTTTTGGCCTTGGAATTAGGGGCTGATGACTACCTGACCAAGCCTTTTAGCCCTAGAGAATTGCTGGCGCGTGTCAAGGCTGTCCTCAGGCGAACTAAAGGAGAACAAGAAGGAGATGATTCAGATAATATCGCTGACGATTCTTGGCTATTTGGGACCTTGAAAGTATACCCTGAGCGTCATGAAGTCTACAAGGCGAATAAGTTACTGAGTTTGACCCCAAAAGAATTTGAACTCTTGCTCTATCTTATGAAACATCCCAACATGACACTGACTAGAGAGCGTCTTTTGGAACGTATCTGGGGGTATGACTTTGGGCAGGAAACACGTTTGGTGGACGTTCATATTGGTAAGTTGAGGGAAAAAATTGAAGACAATCCTAAAGCCCCTCAATTTATTCGAACCATTCGGGGTTATGGTTATAAGTTCAAGGAGTTATAGATGAAACGCTACCTTCAATTTTGGCTAGTCAATCTAAGTGTTAGCCTCATTCTGATTGCAGGGATGGCATTAACTTGGATCAGTAAAGGCATCGGTCTCTTTCTTCTAGCCCTTTCTTTGGGACTAGGTAGCTACTGGCTCTTTTGCCTTTGGAAATGGGAAGTTGCTTTTGAGACCTTGCACCAACCTCTCTTGACCAGTAGTGAATACTTTTTAGAAAAAGGGCAAGAAGACTTAAAGTCTTTGGCTCAGTATGTGTCTGGCCTAAAAACCAAAGTCTCCCAACAGGATCAGCAATACAAGGACCTAGCCGAAACAATGGAGGTTCTTCTGTCGCACCTAACCATGGGGACGTTTTTAGTTTCCGCTCAAGGTCAGATGTTATTATCCAGTCGCTCTCTGCCTCATTATTTTCCCGATGTGGACGGCGACATAAGTTCACTTGATGACCTCAAACGGATGGATATTCGGAATTTAGTTCACCAAGCCTTTGATCAAAAAACAAGGTTAAAACAAGAAGTAAGTGGGTTTCATGAGGGTGACTTGATTTTAGAAGTGACAGCAGTTCCCGTTTTTAGCCCCACCCAATCTGTGGAAGCTGTGCTCGTCTTGCTATATGATTTAACAACGATTAGAACTTATGAAAAGTTAAATTTAGCCTTTGTCTCAAATGCCTCCCATGAGTTGAGGACACCAGTTACTTCGATTAAGGGCTTTGCTGAAACCATTAAGGGGATGTCAGTTGAAGAAGAAGCGCTCAAGGATGACTTTCTAGACATTATTTACAAAGAAAGCTTGCGTCTTGAGCATATTGTTGAGCATCTTCTTACCTTATCTAAGGCTCAACAAATGCCTGTACAATGGACGACCCTTTCTTTGGCAGAATTTGTACAGGATTTGACTCAAAGCTTGCAACCTCAGCTCAAGAAGAAGGATTTACAGCTAAAGGTGCAGGTGCCAGATGATGTCACCCTCGTATCAGATAGTCAATTACTTTCCCAAATCTTACTCAATCTTTTAACCAATGCCATCCGTTACACTGAACAAGGGGGAAAAATTGAGGTCAAGACCCAAAAGGTGAACGAAGGCATTAAGATTTCTGTGTCAGATACAGGGATTGGTATTAGTCAATTAGAGCAGGATCGTATTTTTGAACGTTTTTACCGAGTTAATAAAGGTCGAAGCAGACAAACTGGTGGCACTGGTCTTGGCCTTGCTATTGTCAAAGAACTTAGTCAATTATTAGGTGGCCAAGTCACGGTGACGAGTCAGCTTGGCAGAGGCAGTTGCTTCACGATTTTTCTTCCTAACCAATCTTTCGCACAGGACTAATAATTTTTAAAGCTATTTTTAGGAGCAGCCACTTTTCAAAAGTGGCTTTTTTTGATTCTTTACACAATCTTTACATGAATCAGTGATAAACCTTTACAAAGACTTGTTAGACTATAAGTGTAGTAATCCTACACAAGAAAAATACATAGAAATAAAGGTGATTATTATGAAATTCAAAAAAATGCTTACTCTTGCAGCCATTGGCTTATCAGGATTTGGGCTTGTTGCCTGTGGCAATCAGTCATCTGCTTCCAAACAGTCAGCTTCAGAAACGATTGAGGTGATTTCACGAGAAAATGGCTCTGGAACACGGGGTGCCTTCACAGAAATCACAGGGATTCTCAAAAAAGACGGTGATAAAAAAATTGACAACACTGCCAAAACAGCTGTGATTCAAAATAGCACAGAAGGTGTTCTCTCAGCAGTTCAAGGGAATGCTAATGCTATCGGCTACATCTCCTTGGGATCTTTAACGAAATCTGTCAAGGCTTTAGAGATTGATGGTATCAAGGCTAGTCGAGACACAGTTTTAGATGGTAAATACCCTCTTCAACGTCCCTTCAACATTGTTTGGTCTTCTAATCTTTCCAAGCTAGGTCAAGATTTTATCAGCTTTATCCACTCCAAACAAGGTCAACAAGTGGTCACAGATAATAAATTTATTGAAGCTAAAACCGAAACCACAGAATATACAAGCCAACACTTATCAGGCAAGTTGTCTGTTGTAGGTTCCACTTCAGTATCTTCTTTAATGGAAAAATTAGCAGAAGCTTATAAAAAAGAAAATCCCGAAGTTACGATTGATATTACCTCTAATGGATCTTCAGCAGGTATTACCGCTGCTAAGGAGAAAACCGCTGATATTGGTATGGTTTCTAGGGAATTAACTCCTGAAGAAGGTGAGAGTCTCAGCCATGATGCTATTGCTTTAGACGGTATTGCTGTTGTGGTCAATAATGACAATAAGGCAAGCCAAGTCAGTATGGCTAAACTTGCAGACGTTTTTAGTGGCAAATTAACCACCTGGGACAAAATTAAATAAAATGTTTGCTCCATAAATCTCTAAAGAGATGCAGACGTTTCATCGTACAATAAGATAAAGAAGGCAAGTAGGGAGGTGTCGTATCTCCCTTACTTTCTTCACTAGAAAGGACAAGATGTGACAAAACAAGCCTTCAAAGAAGCAGTTTTTAGGGCAATTTTTTTCATGAGTGCAACAGTAGCTGTTGTAGCTATTTTGCTAATCTGTTTCTTTATTTTTAGTAATGGCTTACCTTTCATGGCTAACTACGGCTTTGCCCGTTTTTTATTAGGCAGTGATTGGTCGCCAACGAACATTCCGGCAAGCTATGGTATTTTACCAATGATCGTTGGTTCCTTATTAATTACCTTAGGAGCGATTGTGATTGGGGTGCCAACAGGCATCTTGACATCGGTGTTTATGGTTTATTATTGTCCAAAGCCCGTCTATGGCTTCTTAAAATCAGCTATCAACTTGATGGCGGCCATTCCATCTATTGTTTATGGTTTTTTCGGCCTACAATTATTGGTGCCTTGGATTAGAAGCTTTTTAGGAAATGGCATGAGTGTCCTAACCGCTTCGTTACTATTAGGAATAATGATTTTGCCAACCATTATCAGTTTGTCAGAATCTGCTATCCGAACAGTTCCCAAAACGTATTATTCTGGTAGCTTGGCTCTAGGAGCTAGTCATGAACGGAGTATTTTTAGTGTCATCTTGCCAGCTGCGAGATCTGGTATTTTATCAGCAGTTATTTTAGGAATCGGTCGCGCAGTAGGTGAAACCATGGCAGTTATTTTGGTGGCAGGCAACCAGCCAATTATTCCAAGTGGACTCTTTTCAGGAACCAGAACCTTAACAACCAATATTGTTCTGGAGATGGCTTACGCATCAGGTCAGCATAGGGAAGCCCTTATTGCAACCTCAGCAGTTCTCTTTTTCCTTATTCTCTTGATTAATGCCTACTTTGCCTACTTGAAAGGAAAATCATCTTATGAGTAAATACCTGCTAAAACTTCTCGTTTATTGTTTTTCAGCTTTAACCTTTGGCTCTCTCTTTTTAATCATTGGTTTTATCCTCATCAAAGGCTTACCTCATCTAAGTCTATCCCTCTTTTCTTGGACTTATACTTCTGAGAACATTTCCCTTATGCCAGCGATTATTTCCACCGTTATTCTGGTCTTTGGTGCTCTTCTTTTAGCCTTGCCCATAGGGATTTTTGCTGGTTTTTATCTTGTGGAATATACAAAAAAAGATTCCCTTTGTGTTAAAATCATGCGATTGGCCTCAGATACCTTGTCTGGGATTCCTTCCATTGTTTTTGGTCTGTTTGGCATGCTCTTCTTTGTAGTCTTCTTAGGTTTTCAATACTCTCTGTTATCAGGAATCTTAACCTCAGTCATCATGGTGTTGCCAGTCATTATTCGCTCAACAGAAGAAGCCCTTTTATCTGTTAGTGATAGCATGCGTCAAGCAAGTTATGGACTTGGGGCAGGTAAGTTACGGACTGTTTTTAGAATTGTTCTACCAGTTGCCATGCCAGGTATTTTAGCTGGAGTGATACTAGCTATTGGCCGTATCGTTGGTGAGACAGCTGCCCTCATGTATACATTAGGTACCTCTACCAATACGCCAAGTAGTCTCATGTCTTCAGGTCGTTCTCTAGCCCTGCATATGTATATGCTGTCAAGTGAGGGGCTACATGTCAATGAAGCCTATGCTACCGGTGTGATTTTGATTATTACTGTTTTAATGATAAATACTCTATCAAGCTTATTATCTCGAAAACTTGTGAAAGGAGCTTCCTAGTATGGGAACATTTTCAGTCAGACACCTAGACTTATTTTACGGGGACTTTCAAGCCTTAAAAAATATTTCGATTCAATTACCAGAAAGACAGATTACTGCCTTGATAGGCCCATCTGGTTGTGGTAAATCAACTTTTCTAAAAACCCTTAATCGGATGAACGATTTGGTTCCTTCTTGCCATATTGAAGGCCAAGTCCTCTTAGATGAGCAAGATATTTATAGTAGCAAATTCAACCTTAATCAGCTACGTAAGCGTGTAGGGATGGTTTTCCAACAGCCTAATCCCTTTGCCATGTCTATCTATGATAACGTGGCTTATGGCCCAAGGACACATGGTATTCGAGACAAAAAACAATTAGATGCCTTAGTGGAAAAATCTTTAAAAGGGGCAGCCATTTGGGACGAAGTCAAAGATAATCTTAAAAAGAGTGCCATGTCCTTATCAGGCGGTCAGCAGCAACGCCTTTGCATTGCGCGAGCTTTAGCAGTAGAACCTGATATTCTGTTAATGGATGAGCCTACTTCAGCCTTAGACCCTATCTCCACTTTAAAAATTGAAGACCTCATTCAGCAACTAAAAAAGGATTATACGATTATCATTGTTACCCATAACATGCAACAAGCTTCACGTATTTCAGATAAAACTGCTTTTTTCTTAACAGGAGAAATTTGCGAATTTGGAGATACCGTTGACGTGTTTACCAATCCAAAAGATCAGCGCACAGAAGACTATATTTCAGGACGGTTCGGATAAGGAAGGAAAAACCTATGAGAAATCAATTTGATTTAGAATTGCATGAATTAGAACAATCCTTTTTAGGACTAGGACAACTTGTCCTTGAAACAGCTTCAAAAGCCTTACTGGCCTTAGACTCCAAAGACAAGGATATGGCAGAGCTAATTATCAATAAGGATCATGCTATCAACCAAAGTCAAAGCGCTATCGAATCGGCCTGTGCCCGTTTGTTAGCCTTGCAGCAGCCACAAGTGTCTGACCTTCGATTTGTGATTAGCATCATGTCTTCTTGTTCAGACCTTGAACGTATGGGAGACCATATGGCAGGCATTGCCAAAGCTGTTTTGCAACTAAAAGAAAATCAACTAGCCCCTGACGAAGAACAGTTACACCAAATGGGTAAATTATCCCTCAGCATGCTGGCCGATTTATTGGTTGCCTTTCCTTTGCACCAAGCCTCAAAAGCTATTAGTATTGCTCAAAAAGATGAACAGATTGACCAATATTATTATGCCTTATCAAAGGAAATCATTGGACTTATGAAAGACAAAGAAACCTCAATTCCCAATGGAACTCAATACCTTTATATCATAGGTCATCTGGAACGCTTCGCTGATTACATTGCTAACATTTGTGAACGCCTAGTCTACCTAGAAACAGGAGAACTAGTGGATTTGAATTAATTCAACTAATCCTTAAAAGAGAAGAGTACGATTAAGTGCTCTTTTTTATGGTTGTAAAAAAGTTCATTTGACCAATTTAAGCAGTGTAGATAGTGAGGAGCTGTTTCAATTCTATCGTGAACGAGGGAATGCTGAAAACTTTATCAAAGAAAGGAAAGCAGGATTCTTTGGGGATAAGACAGATAGTTCGACCATGGTTAAGAATGAAGTACGTATGATGATGGGCTATCTGGCTTATAATCTCTACCTCTTTTTAAAGCAGCTAGCTGGTGATGAAGTAAAGGCCTTGACTATCAAGCGTTTTCGACCTCTCTTCCTTCATATTGCCGGAAAATATGTCTCTACTGCTAGACGACATATTCTCAAATTCTCAAGTCTATACGCCTATTCAAAACAATTTCAAGCCTTATTTGATACAATCTGCCAGATAAATCTGATACTCCCTATTCCATATAGAGCTAGAGGGCAGGGGAAAACATGCCTAACAATAAGTCACCTTATTTTAAAAATCGAGCATCAAACCAAGGGAGGAGTCTGCCCTTTTTTAGGAAAAAATCAAGACAAATCTCCTCAATCATGTCTCGAACATCAGAAATTAAGCAAAATCACCAGAAGGACAGTAGTTTAACTAGCTTTTCTGGTAATTTTTGAACTGTGTAGTTCGTTAGTGCCAGATATGAATAATTTGGGATGATAAATCTTTCTTCCTCAGGTAGCCTATCATAATACTCTTCAAAAATCTTATCAAAAACACTCTCTTTCTTTTGGGCGATAGTTTCATCTTCGTATGTAGGAGTCCTCATCAAGAAATACTTCAATTCTAGGTATTCCTTATCCAACTCTATATAACTTGGCATCAACTTGTAATCTTCAACCTCCAAACGTTCAGCAATATATTTTAACTTTGTTAGTATTGGTCTGGATTCTCCATTTTCAATTCTAATTAATTGACGGATACTTCATTCAGACTCATCGCCACAAAATTCTGAACGACTGATTTTTTTAGCCAAACGTAATCTTTTAATTTTTTCGCCAAACTCTCGCAAGCTACAAGAACCTCCTGAGTTGTTTACCTCTATTATAAGCATATACTGAATCAAACTATCTATCAGATTTCTTCTCACTTTAACTAAAGACTAAGAGTTTATCCCTTCGTCTCGGTTTTTGTATATTTTTCAAGTAACAAAGCCACCATACCCCAGTAATGCAAGTGCAAAATCCCTCAGAATATGATAGAATAAGAGAAAGGACTCTATTAAGGAGGAAATCATGGAAAAACAAACCATCGCCGTCTTGGGACCTGGTTCTTGGGGAACTGCCCTTTCACAAGTCTTAAATGACAATGGACACGAGGTACGTATTTGGGGAAATCTTCCCGAGCAAATCAATGAAATTAATACCAATCATACTAACAAACACTACTTTAAAGATGTCGTTCTAGATGAAAATATCATTGCCTACACCGACTTAGCAGAGGCACTGAGAGATGTGGATGCGATTTTGTTTGTTGTCCCAACAAAAGTGACACGACTTGTTGCCCAACAAGTTGCACAAACCTTGGACCATAAGGTTATCATCATGCACGCATCAAAGGGATTAGAACCTGATAGCCATAAACGATTATCAACCATTCTTGAAGAAGAAATTCCTGAACATCTCCGTAGTGATATCGTCGTTGTTTCAGGACCTAGTCATGCAGAAGAGACCATTGTGCGTGACCTAACTTTAATAACTGCTGCTTCTAAAGATTTACAAACAGCTCAATACGTTCAGGAGCTATTTAGTAATCACTACTTCCGACTTTATACCAATACGGATGTTATCGGGGTCGAAACCGCTGGTGCTCTCAAAAATATTATCGCTGTCGGTGCCGGAGCTTTACATGGTTTGGGATTTGGTGACAACGCTAAGGCAGCCATCATCGCTCGAGGCTTGGCAGAAATCACCCGCCTAGGGGTAGCACTCGGGGCTAATCCACTGACCTATAGCGGCTTATCTGGTATGGGAGATTTGATCGTAACAGGAACCTCCATCCACTCTCGTAACTGGAGAGCCGGAGATGCTCTTGGTCGTGGAGAATCCCTAGCTGATATCGAAGCCAATATGGGCATGGTGATTGAAGGAATTTCAACGACTCGAGCAGCCTATGAGCTAGCGCAAGAACTTGGAGTCTATATGCCGATTACGCATGCCATTTACCAAGTTATTTACCAAGGAACCAATATCAAAGATGCCATTTATAATATCATGAACAATGAATTTAAAGCAGAAAATGAGTGGTCTTAACCCTCTAGAGAAAGGATTCTTATGGCACTGAAAGTTAGAAAAGCAGTCATTCCTGCCGCTGGACTAGGAACTCGATTTTTACCAGCAACCAAGGCCCTTGCTAAAGAAATGTTGCCAATTGTAGACAAACCAACTATCCAGTTTATCGTGGAAGAAGCTCTCAAATCAGGTATTGAAGATATTCTGGTTGTCACTGGTAAATCAAAACGCTCTATTGAGGACCACTTTGATTCAAATTTTGAGCTTGAGTACAACCTCAAAGAAAAAGGTAAAACAGATCTGTTAAAATTAGTAGATGAAGCAACTGGCATGCGCCTTCATTTCATCCGCCAAACTCACCCTCGTGGTCTTGGAGATGCTGTCCTACAAGCCAAAGCTTTTGTAGGGAATGAGCCCTTCGTTGTTATGCTGGGTGATGACCTTATGGACATCACAGATGAGAACGCCGTTCCTTTGACAAAACAACTGATGAAGGATTACGAAAAGACACACGCATCAACCATTGCTGTCATGCCCGTACCACACGAAGACGTTTCATCATATGGAGTCATTGCTCCTCAAGGTGAAGGAATCAACGGACTCTATAGCGTTGAAACTTTCGTTGAAAAACCAGCGACCGAAGATGCACCAAGTGATTTTGCAATCATCGGTCGCTATCTACTCACACCTGAGATTTTTGATATCCTCGAAAAGCAAGCTCCTGGTGCTGGAAATGAAATCCAACTTACTGATGCTATTGATACGCTCAATAAAACACAGCGTGTTTTTGCCCGTGAATTTACAGGAGCTCGTTACGACGTTGGGGATAAGTTTGGATTTATGAAAACATCTATTGACTACGCCCTCAAACATCCACAAGTCAAAGATGACTTAAAAGATTACCTCATCCAACTGGGAAAAGAATTGGCTGAGAAGGAATAATACTCTTCGAAAATCTCTTCAAACCACGTTAGCTTCACCTTGCCGTACTCAAGTATAGCCTGCGGTTAGCTTCCTAGTTTGCTCTTTGATTTTCATTGAGTATAAAATAAAAAAAGATAAGGTTCAAAAAATGCCTTATCTTTTTTCATTTCACAAATTTTCATCCCATTCCCTTGTAGAGAAGTAAGACTGCGAGTCCTACGAACAAGACTAACGCTACCAGTCTCTGACTAGCACTATACATCCGTCTTTCTCCTCTAACTGGAAAGATAATTGCTAGAAATGCACCACCAACTGCACCTCCGATATGGCCTGCTAGGCTGATTCCTGGAATCAGAACACTTCCAATAATGTTAATCACAAAAAGTGTCAGATAAGACTGTCCTAGCTGTTGGATATAAGGATTACGAGTTGCATAGCGAAGAATGATAATCGCGGCAAATAGACCATAAAGGGAGGTGGATGCACCTGCTGCTAAGGATTTGGGACTAAATACAAAAACAAAGAGATTGCCCATCATTCCTGATAAAAGATAGAGAAAAAAAAACTGCTTAGAACCGAAAATCTCCTCTACCTGCCTTCCAAGATAATAAAGTGAAAGCATATTAACAATGAAATGCTCCCACCCAATATGAACAAAAATAGCCGAAAAGAGACGCCAAATTTGCTCGGGAAAGAGGCGAATGGCAGGCCCATACATGGCTCCAAATCGAAATAGAGTATCCGCCCTGTCAAAGTTTCCTCCTGTAGTTACCAACATTAGTAGAAATACCACGGCCGTCACTAAAAGAAAGAAACTCGTCACAGGGTAACGCCTATCAAAGATTTCCTTCATCAATCAAAACCTCCTGAACAGGAATATCATGGTTTTCAGGGATAAAATCCTGAACTTGATAATGATAAACCGTACTCAAAGTATGACCAGTAAACTGTTCCAGATAGCGGTCATAATAACCTCCGCCATAGCCAATCCGATAGCCTTCCATCGTAAAAGCTAGCCCTGGGACATGAATCAAATCAATCTGAGAGGCATCTACCACTTCCAAATTTCCCTGTGGTTCCAGTAAGCCAAAGGAAGTTTTGACCAGTTGTTGCAGATCATAGACCACAAAGTCCATGCGCCCCTTGGAATAGGTTTTGGGTATCAGAACCTTCTTGCCGTCCCTCAGCGCCTGCTCAATCAATCCCTGCGTTTGAAATTCGTGCGGAAAAGAGAGATAGGTTGCGATGACCTTGGCTTCTTGGTAGAAGGGATGGTGTAAAAGCCGCTCGGTTAAAGCTTGCTCTATAGCCTGTTTTTGCTCTTGAGATATAGCCTTCATTTCTTGCAAGACTTGCTTGCGTAGTTCCGATTTCATAGACAACCCCTCTACTCTGCTGCCTTCTTTTTCAGGAAACTAGAGACCGCATCCACCCCAATAGCTAATGCTTCTTCCTTAGGAGCCATCTGAGGGTGATGAAGGGCGTAGGGACTATCGATACCCAGCCAAAACATCACGCCATCAACCTTTGAAAGGAGATAACCAAAGTCCTCGCCTGTCATAGCAGGCTCGATATCAATCAACTCAATTCCGTCTTTCTCTTCAAAAAAGTCCATTAGTTCACGCGCCAAGGCTGGATGGTTCTCAACAGGTAGGTATCCACCTTGTTTGAGTTCCACTTCGACTTCCATATCAAAGGCAGCTGCAACTCCTTCTGCAACTGTTTTGACCCGCTTTTGTACCAAGAGACTCATGTCCTGAGTCAAGGCCCGAATAGTTCCATGCAAAAAGGCTGTATCTGTGATAACATTGTTGGTTGTTCCAGCTTGGAAAACTCCAAAGGTCACCACCGCTCCCTCGATTGGGTTGACATTGCGGCTGACAACTGACTGCACCTGGGTCACAAAGTAACTAGCTGCCACCAAGGCGTCATTAGCTTCATGTGGAAAGGCTGCGTGTCCTCCTTTGCCTTTGAAACGGATCTTCACCTCGCAAGTTCCTGCAAAGAGTGTATGAGTATTGGTCGCAATCTGACCAACCTTCAAATCTGGTCGAACATGAAGCCCATAAAACTGGTCTGGCAACCAGTCTCCAAAAGCGCCATCCTCATACATGAGCATGCCACCAGCTTCATTTTCTTCAGCAGGCTGAAATAGGAAGAGTAGATTATTTTTAGGTTGTTCCTCAAGGGCGCGCTCGAGACAGCCTAAGGCAATAGTCATGTGGAAATCATGACCACAAGCGTGCATGCGACCTTGATGCTGAGAAGCAAAAGGAAGTCCTGTTTGTTCAACGATAGGCAGACCATCAATATCCGTCCGCCAACCAATAGTACGCTCTGGCTGACTTCCCTGCAAGTAAACCAAAATACCTGTCCGCCAAGTACGAACTTGAACAAACTCCTTGCCCGCAGTCAATTTCTCAATCACATCCAGCAAATAAGCATGAGTCTTGAACTCCTCCAAGCCAATCTCTGGAATCTGGTGCAAATCTCGTCTAGTCTGAATCAAATCTAACATCTATCTATCCTCCTATATAGCAGAAAGAGGCTGGAAAAAGGGTCCCGCCTCTATTTTTCTTTTACAAATTACAAGGTACGAAGCGCATCCTCTAGCGCTGTTTTTTGTTGAGTTTGGGCATCAATCTCTTTGATAATTCGAGCTGGAACACCTGCTACTACTACATTTTCTGGAACATCTTGGGTAACGATAGCTCCTGCTGCGACAACTGAACCACTACCGATTTGGACTCCTTCGATAACCACTGCATTGGCACCGATAAGAACATTGTCTCCAACACGGACTGGTTCTGCGCTAGCTGGCTCAATCACACCTGCTAAAACTGCACCTGCACCAACGTGGCTATTTTTCCCAACGATGGCACGGCCACCAAGGATAGCCCCCATGTCAATCATGGTTCCTGCACCGATTTCAGCACCGATATTGATAACAGCTCCCATCATGATAACAGCATTGTCACCAATTTCTACCTGGTCACGGATAATAGCGCCTGGCTCGATACGAGCGTTGATAGCACGTTTATCTAGCAAAGGAACTGCAGAATTGCGGGCATCTTGCTCAACAACATAGTCTTGATTTTCTACCAAACCATTGAGAAGCGGAGCCACGTCCTTCCAGTCTCCAAATAAAACATTCCCTAGTCTAACAACCGAGCTAGGTACAGCAGTTGCGAGTTGTCCCTCAAAAGTTACTTTCACACTGGTTTTCTTCTCAGCATTAGCGATAAATTGGATAATTTCTTGAGCATTCATTTTTGTAGCAGTCATAAAAAAACCTCTCATTCTTTATAATGATAACTATTCTACCAAAAAAAGCCTCAAATTTGAAGCCTTTTTGTCTGTTTTTAGGTATGATTTTTTAGGGATGTGAGATAAAACGTGCTGTCGGTAAAAGCAAACCCCTACCGATACAACCTAAAAACACTCTTCACAACTATCTCCCCGTGTTTTATTGACTATTCTAGTATAGCACACTTTTAGAATTAAGAAAAGACTTTTTATCTACTTTCTTTCGCTTCTTCTATAGACAAAAATATCATGGGTAAAATAATCAAGGCCATAGCTAGAAGGAGTGACCAATCCACTACCAGGCCTAAGAACAAAACACTCAAGAGAGCAGAAGAGAGAGGTTCACTGGCACTGATAACGGAAACCACCAAAGGAGAAACCAAGGACACCGCCTTCATGGAAATAAAAAAAGCAAAAGCCGTCCCAAAGAAAGCGATAATGAGACAAATCAAGATACTCCAAATATCAAGAGTAAAGGAAAGCTGATGCACTGGCGAGAGAACATTGCTAAATAAACCTGCCAAAATCATCCCCCACCCAACCGTGGGTACAAAACCATAGCGCTTCGCAAAAGGCTGGGGCAAGATAACATTAAACATAACACCCATAGCACTCAGTAAGCCCGTCACAAGGGCTAGTGGTGTCATGGATAACTGAGAGAGATCTCCCTTTGTCGCCATCAAGCAAACACCCAGCATAGCAATCAAAACATAGAAAATAGCACTTTTTGACGCTCGTTTTTGATAAACCAAGCGATTGTAAAAGAGGATAAAGACAGGACTGATAAACTGTAAAATAGTCGCTGTCGCTGCATTTGAGTATTCTACACAGAGATAGAAAAAATACTGGACTGAAAAAATCCCCAAAATAGCATAGGCCAAAAAGGGTAGGTAATTTTTCTTGTCTCGCCAAATATCTAGCACTTGCGATTTTAATTGTATTGCAGACCAAATGAGTACAAGACTCCCTGCTAGTGTCAATCGCATAGAGGTAATCCAGCCAGAAGACACCTGGTAATGAGTAAAGAAATACTCTCCTAGAATTCCACAGATTCCCCAGATTAAGCCGGATAGGAGCGAATAAATAGTTCCTTTAACAATCTTTTTCTGATACTGATTCATACCTTTATTGTAACACGAAAGGAAAAAAGAAAAAAGTGGCAATCCATTGATTCGCCACTTCATTTAGAGAATTATCGTCTCGCCCTTGAAGAAGAAGGTCGTGTAGCACTTGAGTTACTGCTATCGCTAGAACTACTACTTGAACTGCTGGAGCTTGATGGAGTTGGTAGACTCCTCACAATACTAGACCAAGCATTCTGATAATCCGCATCACTTCCGCCAATAGCAAAGCGATAACTTGTCGCTGGCGCTCCTGACTTATTAGCCCAATAGCTGGTAACAGTCGAACCTGTGACCTCTACTTCTTTTCCTTCAACAGAAACCTTCCCTGGTTTTTGACCTGTTGATTTCAAGACTTCCGATTTCACTACACTAGGATCTAAAGCAAAGCGCTCGTTCCCCCAAATGCTTGGGGAGGCTTTCTGAATCGCATTTACTAGATGAGCCATGTAATTAGAGTTATTAGAATAACCTGCTCTACGTGACAATGAATGATTATCATCATGCCCAATCCAGCCACCTAGGGTTAATCTAGGTGTCGAAAGCATAAGCCACATATTTTCGTCTTGGTTGGTTGTACCAGTCTTCCCAATCCAATCTGCATTAGCCAGAGTAGGATTTAAAGCAGTCAGATTCGTCTTGAAGGTTGTTGTCACACGAGAGGATAGAACTTCTCGCAACAAGCTCTGCATAATTGTCGCAGTAGCTTTTGAATAGACTTGAACCGGTTTGTCCTGATACTCATACACCACTCTACCATCTGCTGCTTCAATCTTTGAAATCACATGCTTCTGATGATAAACTCCATTATTAGCCAAGGTCTGATAGCCATTGGTATGCTGGGCAACTGTGACTTCAATACCACCACCCATTGGCAAGCTCTCAATATCGTACTCAGGAATCTCGTAGCCCATCTTTTCCATATAACCTTTGACATCCACACCCTTTTCACGGAGCATACGGTAGGTCCAGTAAGCCGGGATATTCCATGAATAGTTCAGAGCTTCTCCCAAGGTCATCATTCCTGTTCCCTTGCTATTAGCATACATAATCGGATTGCCATTGGCAAAGTTTGTTGGATAGTTAGATAGAATCGTTTCGCTTCCCATCAAGCCCTGGTCAATAGCAATACCGTAGGCCAGCAAAGGCTTGGTAGTAGAAGCTGGTGAGCGCTTAGTATCAAAGGCATGATTATTTTGATTTTCTTGATAATTGCGACCACCTACAAAGCCTAGAATAGCACCTGTTTGGTTGTCCATCAAGACATTTCCTACTTCTACACGACCTGTTCCATCGTCTAAAAGATAGCCATAGTCAGCAACCGCATTTTGCATGGCAGAATGAATTTTCTGGTCTATGGTAGTAGTAATCTTATAACCACCATTTTCAATTTCCTTGGCTGCCAAATCACGATAAAACTTCTGAGTTGCCTCATTTTTCAATTCCTTAGTGGAGACATTGTCTCTCTGAGCTAGATAGTCATACATACGTTCTTGAGCTTCTGCCAAAGTTGTAAAGTATAAATAGTCTCGTGAAATTCCTGTGACCGTGCCCGATGGTAAAAAGTCCTGTTTAAGGTCATAATCCTTGTACTGAGAATACTCGTCCTTGCTTAAGGCACCTGTACGATACATACTGTAAAGAACTGCCTTAGCCCGTCTTAAGCCAATTTCTAGGTCTTCATCACTCTTCAACTCCCCAGTATTTTCATAAGGAGAGTAAGTAATGGGACTCTGTGGAAGTCCTGCTAAAAATGCTGCTTGAGGAACAGTCAACTGACTGGCATCGACACCGAAAATCCCCTCAGCCGCCTGCTGAGCTCCTGCAATATTCTGCCCCTTATTATTTCGGCCAAAGGGAGCCACATTGAGATAGGTCGTTAAAATCTCATCTTTATTCATGGCGCGTTCCAAGGCAAGAGCATCCACAATCTCTGTCGCCTTACGAGCCAAGGTCGGCGCATCCCCAACCACCTGCTGTTTAATCAGTTGCTGGGTCAAGGTTGAACCCCCACTAGAGGAACCCAAACCTACAAATTTCCCCAAGGTCGCACGAATCACCGCCTTGGGTACTACACCCTTATGTTCTTTAAAGTGTTCGTCTTCCGTCGCAATGATAGCCTTCTTCAGATTTTCCGAAATTTGCTCAGATGAGATAGAAGTGCGCAACAAATCACTCTCTATGGAAGCAATTACCGTCCCATCCGCATAGGTAATCTCTGAAATAGAAGAGATGTCCTTGACCTGATGTACCAATTCTTCTGTCTGAGGCACCCGAACCTTGTCAAATAAGGCCACTCCGTATCCCAAAGCAATCCCAGCTCCCAACATTCCTCCTAGAAAACCGAGTACAAAGAGTAAGTTAAATAAGGCTTTTATACTCAGTAAAATAGCTGGAAAAATGGCTGACTTATCTAAGGTTTTAGATTTTTTGGTACTTGAACCTTTCTTGCCAGGTCTAGCTGATTTTTTATTTTTTTGTTTTTGCTGGAAAAATTCCAGCATTTTTCGTTTTAATTCATTTAATTGATTTTGCATGGATTTCCTCACTCTATCTATTATACCATAAAAGGGAAACTTTCAATAAAATAGCCACTTTCTTCCCTATTCTGCTAGGCTATTGCCCAAGTTTGTGATACAATAGTTAGAAACAATAATTTTAAAAAGGAGAAAAGACACATGCACATTTTTGATGAGCTAAAAGAGCGTGGTTTGATTTTTCAAACGACTGATGAAGAAGCTTTGCGTAAAGCCCTAGAAGAAGGTCAAGTTTCTTATTATACTGGTTACGATCCAACTGCTGACAGCCTTCACCTAGGCCATCTTGTCGCAATCTTGACAAGTCGTCGCTTGCAACTAGCAGGTCACAAACCTTATGCGCTCGTTGGCGGTGCTACAGGTCTCATAGGAGATCCGTCCTTCAAAGATGCTGAGCGTAGTCTCCAAACAAAAGACACAGTAGATGGCTGGGTCAAGTCTATCCAAGGACAACTTTCTCGTTTTCTTGACTTTGAAAATGGTGAAAATAAAGCTGTCATGGTCAACAACTACGACTGGTTTGGCAGCATCAGCTTCATTGACTTCCTCCGTGATATTGGAAAATACTTCACTGTCAACTACATGATGAGTAAGGAGTCTGTGAAAAAACGGATTGAAACAGGGATTTCTTACACTGAGTTCGCTTACCAAATCATGCAAGGGTACGACTTCTTCGTCCTTAACCAAGACCATAATGTCACTCTTCAAATCGGTGGTTCTGACCAGTGGGGAAATATGACAGCTGGTACCGAATTGCTTCGTCGTAAAGCTGACAAGACTGGACACGTTATCACAGTTCCGCTTATCACAGATGCAACTGGTAAGAAGTTTGGTAAATCAGAAGGAAACGCAGTCTGGCTCAATCCTGAAAAGACCTCTCCATACGAAATGTACCAATTCTGGATGAATGTTATGGACGCTGACGCTGTTCGCTTCTTGAAGATCTTTACTTTCTTGTCACTTGATGAGATTGAAGACATTCGTAAACAATTTGAAGCAGCGCCACACGAACGCTTGGCTCAAAAAGTCTTGGCTCGTGAAGTCGTTACACTTGTTCACGGCGAAGAAGCCTACAAAGAAGCCCTCAACATCACTGAGCAGCTCTTTGCAGGAAACATCAAAAACCTTTCTGTTAAAGAACTTAAACAAGGACTTCGTGGTGTGCCAAACTACCAAGTACAGGCAGACGAAAATCACAATATCGTGGAACTGCTCGTCTCATCTGGTGTGGTTAACTCAAAACGCCAAGCCCGTGAAGACGTCCAAAACGGAGCCATTTACTTAAATGGCGACCGTATCCAAGACCTTGAATATGTCTTGAGTGACACTGATAAGTTAGAGAACGAACTGACTGTTATCCGTCGTGGAAAGAAAAAATACTTTGTATTGACTTACTAAACTGTTCAACATTTACCTATAAAAAAAGGAGTTACCCTCGAGAAAGGTAACTCCTTTTTGCTGTTAATAGTCCCCACCTATCCCTTAATAGACAGGCTACGCAGTACAATGCGTAAGGTTGTTAGATTATGTAAGATAGAGAGATTTGAAGGACTGAGCCAATTAAACAAGCCAAAGCCAATCAAACTACTATTTACGACAACGGTATCTTGAATATTCTTCTTGATGAGTGTTTGCAAAGATGATGATAGCGAATCCAACTCTTGGAAGAAATCCAAGCGATTATCTAACAATAAAATATCGCTCATCTGCTTAGAAATATCTGCACTCTCATTCATCACCACACCGATATCTGATAGGGTTAGAGCAGCTGAGTCATTCAACCCATCCCCAACCATCAAAATAGTGTGACCTGCTTTCTGCAGTTCCTCTACTAACTCAAATTTCCCATCAGGTTTCAAATCTGTATAAACCTGATCAAAGGGCAAATCTTTGACTAATTGCTCTGTCCTAACCAAGGTGTCCCCTGTTGCCAGAATCAATTTTTTCCCTTGTGCCTTAAGTTTCTCCAAGGCTGCTTTTGCTTCTTTTCTCAAAGGAGTATGAATGCAGAACATTCCAATCAATTCATTCTGATAAGCCAAGAATAAGAGATTGTAGTGACTCTTGTACTCTTCAATTAAAGCATTTTGTTCCAAACTGATATGAATCTGCTCATCCTGCATCAAGACATAATTCCCAATAAGAACTGGTTGCCCATCGATATGAGATTTGATCCCCTTGCTTGCGATATATTGGAGTTTCCCATGCATTTCCTCATGTTCAATCCCCTCTATCTCGGCTTGCTTGACGATGGCATTAGCAATAGGATGATAAATGTGTTCCTCAAGACAGGCACTGATTCTGAGAATATCTTCCTCACTATAGTCCCCAAAAGGTAACACCTTTTCAACTATAGGATAACTAGTTGTGATTGTTCCCGTCTTATCAAACAAGAAAGTATCAACTTCCAGATATTTCTCCAGAACATCTCCATCCTTAATCACCATTTCACGGTTCAACCCCTCCTTGATAGCTGTCAAATAAGCTACAGGAGTAGAGATTTTCAAAGCGCAGGAGAAATCGACCAATAGGAAAGAAATAGCCTTAGAAAAAGAACCTGTTAATAGGTAAGTCAGCCCAGCCCCCAAGAAATTATATTTGACGACCTTGTCCGCCATTTTGATGAAATAGCGTTGTTTCGTTTTCTTGTTTTCTTCAGATTTCTTCATCAACTCAATCAGTTGTAAAATCCGGCTGTTCATCTGATTATCGGTTACACGAATGCGCAACTCTCCAGTTTCTAATACTGTATTTGCACAAACCAAATCAGACTCTCTTTTTTCAACTGGAAAACTCTCTCCCGTCAAGGAACTTTCGTTGACCATACCTAAACCTGAAACTACTTGTCCATCAAACAGAATTTCATTTCCTTGAGATAGGACCAAGACATCTCCTATTTGAACATCGGAACTCTTGATACTAACAACCGTATCCCCCTGTACTAAGAATACGTCGCTCTCTTTTGCAAGAAGACTCTGTTCTAAATCTGTTGCAGTTTTTTTCAAGGACCACTGATCTAAATGATTTCCCAAATCAAGCATAAACATGATATTGCTAGCTGTCTTGGATTGGTTCATAAACAAGGACAATAAAATCGCCGAACAGTCCAAGACTTCCATTGTTAGTTCCTTACGCGCCAGTGTTTGATAGGCTTCTCTAACATAACCCAAAGCCTGATAACAAGTCCATATATAGCGAATAGGATACGGCACAAAACTACGAAAAAGCACACGCTTAATCGCTGCACCTGAAACAATAGAATAAGCACTCTCTTCTCTACGAATGGGAAGAGTCATCAGCTCAGAAACTTTCCCTTTATCAATTCTTTTTAAAAAGGCTTCTGCATTATCTAATACAGAAAAGCCTTCTTTTATGCGTAGAGTAAAGTGCTGTTGATCCATGTAAAACTGGATAGACTCAATCCCCTTTTCATCTCTCGCCAAGGAACGAAGATAGTCTTGAATATCCAAGGTAAGTGAAAAAGAAGATGATAGTCGGATATGTTGGTATCCTCTATGTAGCACTTTAAAAGACATATTATTCACCTATAAGGCTATCTAATTGCTCTTCTTTTTTCTCTTGCTCGTACAAATATTTGGCATCTTGCAAGACATCGTCTCCATGTTGCTTCACAACAGAAACAGATGCATCTAGCTCGTCTTTCAACTTGTAAGCCTTAGCCAAAGCTTTAGAATAACCTTTTTTAGCTTCCTTACTTGCTAAGATTTTCAAACCAAGGGTACCAAATGCGACACCACCCAAAAATAATGAAGATTTTTTCGCAACTTTTGCAACGGTTAATACTTCTTTTAACATACTTATTTCCTCCTTATCATTATTATATAGCAATTTAGATATAAAAGCAATTTCATTCTATAAATTGGAGAATTAGTTTTATTTCTACTGAATCTCCCATCTACTTATTCCTAAAGTTGCTTTCATTTGCCTCTTTTGATACACTTAAACTATGAATACAAATCTCAAGCCCAAACTTCAGCGTTTTGCTTCTGCGACTGCCTTTGCCTGCCCTATCTGTCAAGAAAATCTGACTCTGTTAGAGACTAATTTCAAGTGCTGCAACCGTCATTCTTTTGACTTGGCGAAATTTGGCTATGTCAATCTAGCACCTCAAATCAAGCAATCTGCTAACTATGACAAGGAAAATTTTCAAAACCGTCAACAAATCCTAGAAGCCGGCTTTTACCAAGCTATCTTAGATGCTGTATCTGACTTGCTTGCAAGCTCAAAAACAACCACAACAATTTTGGATATCGGTTGTGGTGAAGGATTCTATTCTCGCAAACTACAAGAAAGTCACTCTGAAAAAACTTTCTATGCCTTTGACATCTCCAAAGATTCAGTCCAAATCGCTGCTAAAAGTGAACCCAACTGGGCAGTCAATTGGTTCGTTGGTGACTTGGCTCGTCTTCCTATAAAAGACACCAGCATGGATATGCTACTAGATATCTTTTCACCTGCCAACTATGGAGAATTTCGTCGCGTTTTATCCAAAGACGGTATCTTGATCAAGGTTATCCCAACTGAAAATCACCTCAAGGAAATCCGTCAGAAGGTACAAGACCAGCTGACAAACAAGGACTATTCCAACCAAAATATCAAAAATCATTTCCAAGAACACTTTACCATCCTATCTAACCAAACTGCCTCTCTGACTAAGACTATCACAGTAGAACAACTCCAAGCCCTACTCAGTATGACTCCTCTCCTCTTTCACGTTGACCAGAGCAAGATTGACTGGAGCCAACTGACAGAGATTACTATTGAGGCTGAGATTCTGGTTGGGAAAGCATTCTAAACTAGACTTCCCAAAGGTATAAAACTTACCGAAAATCTTCAATATTACAAAAACGCATAAGAACAGGTACTCAAACCTTAATCTTATGCGTTTTGTTATGCAAAAATCACTGGAGTTTCTATACACATTAAGAGGAAATATTTGAAATCAGTTCTTTTAATAACCATTGAATACCATATACTACATTTACCTCAAATATGATATAGGCCGTATAAATCAAGTATTTCGATTTCTCCCGCCTCAAAGAATAAATCTTGTACAAGATAAATAAATTTAAAATAATAAATAATAGAGACAAAATCTTCCTCCAAAATCAATATTAAAAGTAGGCAGTCAGGCATATACCTCATATTTATTTTCGATTCGAGATAACAAACTTATCAATAAATAGCAAGTGATATAAGGCAAGTACAGACCCCCAGAAACTACCTCGAAGAGAGATTTCTTGATGATTGAGAGGAAACAAATCATGGTTACCTATATAGAGGCAGGTCAAAATAACAAATAAAATCCAAAACAAATCCGTCCATTTATATTTTGAAAAATATTTTTTTAACATAAAAACACCTTCTTTCTTTACTACACTTACATTATATGATAAAATGTAAGTGAATACAAATAAAAAGGAGAAAAGCTCATGAAAACTACTAAATTTTTTGCAGTTGCTATTTCTGCAGGTATCTTAACTCTTAGTCTCGCTTCACCGTCTCTTGCCTTTGCGCAAAGTGTGGCACACCCACCAAAATCTCATGATGCAAGACTCCAGACTAAGCGACTTGTTCTTGAAGAAAGTAAAGTTTATAGTTTACAGGATGTATTCAATTCATCTAATTTAAGTGTTGAAGAACAAGAACAAATTACTAAAGATGTTTTAAACTTCGTTGAAATTGAAGGAAATTCAATGGATAGAACTATTATGAGGACTGTTATACGAAGATTAAGTCCTTCAGAAGTTAAAGAGATAGCACTTTCTAGTGATCCAGCTGGGACTCTAGTAGGAATGCTCCCTGGTATAGGTAATGTGTATTCGGCCTTAAAATATTTATCTGACGATATGTATCTTACAGCGGCTAGAAATGGTTGGGGATTGGAATACGTGATTGCTGTAGATAGAGATAACCCAACATCTACAGGAATAAACTTTTATTGGAACTACGTTAAATAAAATTTAAAGAAATTGCCTTATTCAATTAATATTCCTATAAGAAAGCAGATGATTCCAATGTACAAACTATAATTATCAACTCTTAATATCCAACTTAGTTATGAAAGAATGGTAGGTGATTGTCATGAAAAAATACTAGTTACTCTATTATTTAGTTGTTTAGCATTATTTTGTTTGCCTATTTCTGTAAATGCCGACACTAATAATAATCTTGTCATAAAATTCAATGAACTAACATTTACTTCTGGATTATAATATCCCTAATCCAGAAGTAATCTATTCAAAATCAGGATTCAAAGAAGTCGCAACTGTTCTTGATAGTGATACTGGAAAAGTTGTCGAAACTATCGAACTTATCCCAGATCTTTCTCGCGCTACAGTTACCTCACATACATTAAAAAGAAGTGCAACATTTGCTAGAACTACAGTTCAATTAAGTGTAAACATTGAATTATATAATGAGGGTTCTTTCCGTCAGATTAACTCAGTTCAAGGTTATTACTTAGGAATAACAAATTCTATTACAAACACATATATTGAAGGACAAAACGTTGATGTTTGGTCTCCAAAAGGATACCCCACAACAAGTATAAAGTATGCTTATAATGGTACTTTAACAGCAGCTATAAACAGTAGTGGTTCAGCTCAAGTTAAAGCAGAGTTGTTAGGAGCTGGATTTACATTTGGAGGTACTATTGGAGGTACATCATATTATAGAGTTCCATTTAATCAAAACGGAACTATTAGTCTATACAACTATTAGTCTATACTAACTTAGGAGGTAGTCGATATTATGAATGAAAAAAAACGTACATATTTTATTTGTGCAAGTATTATTATTTCATCTATAATTTTAGGACTCTTTATTTATAACGGACTTGACGTTTTGGGTCAATTTATAAACGATGGCCTCAGGGTAATTAATAGTAATAGGTAGTTAATAGAATTTAAATAAAAAAACGGTAATTTAGTGAATGAACTGCACCCCAAAAGTTAGACAGAAAAAATCTAACTTTTGGGGTGTTTTTATTATGAAATTAACTCATGATGATAAAGTTCAGATCTATGAACTTAGAAAACAAGGATATAGCTTAGAGAAGCTTTCAAATAAATTTGGGATAAACAATTCTAATATTAGGTATATGATTAAATTGATTGATCGTTACGGAATAGAGTTCGTCAAAAAAGGAAAAAATCGTTACTATTCTCCTGATTTAAAACAAGAAATGATTCATAAAGTCTTACATGAAGGCTGGACTAAAGATAGAGTTTCTCTTGAATACGGCCTCCCAAGTCGTACGATACTTCTTAATTGACTAGCACAATACAAGAAAAACGGGTATACTATTGTTGAGAAAATAAGAGGGAGAGTACCTAAAATGGGACGTAAGCCAAAAAAGAGACCTGAAGAGAGAACAGAATTAGAACGTCTTCAAGCAGAAAATGAGTACCTGAGAGCGGAGAATGCCATCCTAAAAAAGTTAAGAGAACTCCGATTGAAGGAGGAAAAAGAGAAAGAAGAAAGACAGAAATTGTTCAAGAATTAATGACTGATTTTTCGTTAGATATTCTTCTAAAAGCCATTAAATTAGCTCGTTCGACCTACTACTATCACTTGAAACAGCTAGACAAACTAGATAAGAATCAAGAGCTTAAAGCTGAAATTCAATCCATTTTTATCGAACATAAGGGAAATTATGGTTATCGTCGGATTCATTTAGAACTAAGAAATCGTGGTTATCTGGTAAATCATAAAAGAGTTCAACGCTTGATGAAAGTACTCAATTTACAAGCTAAAATGCGACAGAAACGAAAATATTCTTCTCATAAAGGAGATGTGGGTAAGAAGGCAGAGAATCTCATTCAACGTCAATTTGAAGGCTCTAAAACAATGGAAAAGTGCTACACAGATGTGACAGAATTTGCCATTCCAGCAAGTACTCAAAAGCTTTACTTATCACCAGTTTTAGATGGCTTTAATAGTGAAATTATCGCCTATAATCTTTCAACTTCACCCAACTTAGAACAAGTACAAACAATGTTGGAACAGGCATTCACAGAGAAATGCTACGAGAATACGATTCTCCATAGTGACCAAGGCTGGCAATATCAACACGATTCTTATCATCGGTTCCTAGAGAGTAAGGGAATTCAAGCATCCATGTCACGCAAGGGCAACAGCCCAGACAACGGTAGGATGGAATCTTTCTTTGGCATTTTAAAATCGGAAATGTTTTATGGCTATGAGAAAACATTTAAATCACTTAATCAATTGGAACAAGCCATTATAGACTATATTGATTATTACAACAACAAGAGAATTAAGGTAAAACTAAAAGGACTTAGCCCTGTGCAGTACAGAACTAAATCCTTAATCTTATGCGTTTTGTTATGCAAAAATCACTGGAGTTTCCATACATATTAAGTGGAAATAGTTGAAATCAGTTCTTTTAATAACCATTGAATACCATATAGTACATTTACCCCAAATATGATATAGGCCGTATAAATCAAGTATTTTGATTTCTCCCGCCTCAAAGAATAAATCTTGTACAAGATAAACAAATTTAAAATAATAAATAATAGAGACAAAATCTTCCTCCAAAATCAATCATAAAAGTAGCCAGTCAGGCATAGTTCTAATATTTATTTTCGATTCGAGATAACAAACTTATCAATAAATAGCAAGTGAAATAAGGCCAGTACCAGACCCCAAACGCTACCACGAAAAGAGATTTCTTGATGATTGAGAGGAAGCAAATCGTTGTTACCTATATAGAGGCAGGTCAAAATAACAAATAAAATCCAAAATAAATCCGTCCATTTATATTTTGAAAAATATTTTTTCCACATAAAAACACCTTCTTTCCTACAATTATATTATAATACTTTATGTAAGCGAATACAAGAGTTATGAGGTAACCAACTACGAAAAAATATAAGGCTGAAGATAGTAAAAACCAGCATTTAAAGCCTTCACTGTATCTAGGATTTCCCTATTTTTAGACAAGATTGACCCAAATCCACAGCATTTAAAAAAGCGAATTTCAATCGAAACTCGCTTTTTTACAAAATGTATTAGTATGAATTTGATTTTCGAAGAGTATTAGTTCAAGTGCCAGATATCTTCGTTATACTGAGCGATTGTACGGTCAGATGAGAAGAATCCTGCTTTAGAAATGTTAACGATAACTTTATCCAACCATGCGTCACGGTCTTCGTAGTCAGCCAACATTTGCTCTTTGACTTTGATGTAGTCTTCCAAGTCAAGAAGAGTCATGAACCAGTCTTTGTTGATCAATTCATTGTAAAGACGTTCCAAGCGCTCTTTGTTTCCAGCTGCAAGAACTGCATCGCTAACAATGAAGTCAACCAATGGTTTGATAGCTTTACGAGCGTAGAATTCGCTTGATTTGTAAGCTGCTTTTGCGTAAAGGTCGATAACAGTTTCTGAATCTTCACCAAAGATGTAGATGTTTTCGTCGCCAACCAACTCAGCGATTTCCACGTTAGCACCGTCCATAGTACCAAGAGTCAAAGCTCCGTTCAACATGAATTTCATGTTACCAGTACCTGAAGCTTCTTTAGAAGCAAGTGAGATTTGTTCTGAGATATCACATGCTGGGATAAGGAAGCTTGCTGCAGTAACGTTGTAGTTTTCAACCATAACTACTTGCAAGTGTGGAGCTACTGCTGGATCGTTAGCAATAACTTCTGACATGCAAAGAATCAAGTGGATGATGTCTTGAGCGATTGTGTAGGCTGGAGCTGCTTTACCACCAAAGAAGATTGTGATTGGACGAGCAGGGATGTTACCAGCTTTGATGTCAAAGTATTTGTGGATTACGTACAAGGCATTCATTTGTTGGCGTTTGTACTCGTGAAGACGTTTGATTTGGATATCAAAGATAGAGTTTGGATTGATTTCCACACCTTGGTGTTCTTTCAAGTGACGTGCCAATTTACGTTTGTTGTGAGCCTTGATGCTTTCCAATTTTTCTTTGACAGCTGCTTTGTCTTCATAAGACAAGAGTTTTTCAAGCTCATCTGCTTCATGGTGCCAACCATCTCCAAGAATCTCATCCAAGTAGTGAGACAATCTTGGGTTAGCATGCATGAGCCAACGACGGAAAGTGATACCGTTTGTTTTGTTGTTGAATTTTTCTGGGTAAAGGTCGTAGAAGGCTTTCAACTCAGAATTTTTCAAGATTTCAGTGTGAAGTGCTGCAACCCCGTTAACGCTGTATCCGTAGTGGATATCCATATGAGCCATGTGAACACGTCCGCTCTCATCGATGATTTGAACAGCTGGATCTTTGTATTCTGCTTTCACGCGACGGTCCAATTCTTCGATGATTGGTACCAAGTGAGGAACCACTTCTTGCAAGAATTCAAGAGGCCATTTTTCAAGGGCTTCAGCAAGGATTGTGTGGTTAGTGTAGGCAGTCATGCTACGAACGATTGAGATTGCTTCGTCAAGCTCGATACCACGTGCAGTCAAAAGACGGATCAATTCAGGAATCACCATTGATGGGTGAGTATCGTTGATTTGCACAACTGCGTAGTCAGCAAGGTCATGCAAGTTGCTTCCTTTTTCGATTGCTTCGTCGATAATCAATTGCGCACCGTTTGAAACCATGAAGTATTGTTGGAAGATACGGAGCAATTCACCTTGACGGTCACTATCATCTGGGTAAAGGAAGAGAGTCAAGTTGCGAGCGATATCTGTCTTGTCAAAGTTGATACCATCTTTAATAATAGAAGAATCAACTGAATCCAAGTCAAACAAACGCAAGCGGTTCTTCGTTTCTGTCTTGTAACCAGGAACATCAATATCATAAAGAGTTGATGTCAAAGTAAAGTCTGCAAATGGTACTTGGTAGCTACGGCTTGAGCGAACCAACCAGTTTTGCTCTGTCAACCATGCATTTGGAATTGTTTCTTGTTGGTTGTTTTTAAGAACTTGTTGGAAAAGACCAAAGTGGTAGTTCAGACCAACACCGTCACCATTCAAACCAAGAGTCGCAATTGAGTCGATAAAGCAGGCAGCCAAACGTCCCAAACCACCATTACCAAGAGATGGTTCCAATTCAACTTCTTCAACTTCGATCAAGTCTTTACCTGCAGCTGCAAGTTCTTTTTTGACATCGTCGTAAAGACCAAGGTTAATCAAGTTGTTTGACAAGAGTTTACCAATCAAGAACTCAGCTGAGATGTAGTAAACTTTTTTCTTACCAGTGTTAACTGGTTTTTGGCTACTTGCAAGCTTGCTGTAGTTAAGAAGGGCAAGGTAAAGCTCTTCATTGCTACATTCTGCAATGGTTTTATTGTAACGATTTTGTACAAATTCTTGTAGTGATAACATGTTTAAGATGTCTCCTGATATTGTATTATTTCTTTAATTCTACCAAATTTTCATTGATTCGGCGATAGATTGTTGTTAAGTCAAGCAAACCTTCCTCAACAGCTGGTGTCAATTGCTCTTCAGTCATACGCCAAGACCAGTTTCCACCAAGGGTAGATGGGAAGTTCATACGAGCCGCCTCATCCAATTCTAGCAAATCTTGCATAGTTGCAATTGCCATGAAGCTAACTGATGAAAAGACTGTACGAAGCATAGCATGTGGCACTGTTTCGTATTCTTTACGGTTCGTGTAACGAGCCATGTACTCACGAGTCGCATCATCAATCTCGTTACGGTACCAACCAAGAACCGTATTGTTATCGTGAGTTCCTGTGTACATAACTGAGTTAGCAGGTGCCAAGTGTGGGCTATCGATACTTTCGTCTTCTGGGTTGAAGGCAAATTGAAGAATCTTCATTCCTGGGAAGCCAGTACGTTCACGCAACTCAATAACTTCATCTGTCATGAAGCCAAGGTCTTCTGCGATGATGTTTAGCTCACCAAGTTCTTCCTTAACGGCTGCAAAAAGCTTGTAGCCCGGACCTTTCACCCACTCACCAGGTGCTGCTGTATCGGAACCAGCAGGGATTTCCCAGTAAGATTCGAAACCACGGAAGTGGTCAATACGAACGATATCGTAGATTTTGAAGCTTTCACGCAAGCGTTCAATCCACCATTTGTAACCATCTTTGTCCATTGCTTCCCAGTCATAGATTGGGTTACCCCAAAGCTGACCAGTTGCAGAGAACTCATCTGGTGGACATCCTGCGATGCAAGTTGCCTTACCGTTGACATCTGTTTTGAAGAGATGCGGATTTGCCCACATATCGCTTGAATCTTCCGCTACGTAGATTGGCATGTCCCCAACGATTTCGATGTGGTTGTCGTTAGCGTAAGCTTTCAATTTCAACCATTGTTGGAAGAAGAAGTATTGAGTCACACGGTGGTAAACCAACTTGTCTGCCAATTGCTCACGGTAGCTTTCAAGTGCTGAAGCTTTACGAGCACGAACATCTGCATCTGGCCATTCAGTCCAAGCAAGATTGTCAAAATGCTCTTTGATAGCCATATACTCAGCAAAGAGCTCAAGCCATGATTGGTTGTCTTGAGCAAATTTCTCAAAATCTTTAACATCTCCTACTTCCAAGAAACGTTTTACCGCTTTTTCTAAAAGAGGACGACGTGCATAGTAGATTTTCGCATAATCAACTTCAGACGCATCGCTACCAAAGTCAACTCCTTCAAGGTCACTTGCTTCCAACAAACCTTGCTCCACCAAGATATCTAAATCGATAAAATGAGTGTTTCCTGCGAAGGCTGAGAAAGATTGGTAAGGAGAATCCCCGTAACTAGTTGTTCCTAATGGAAGGATTTGCCAGTAACGTTGTTTTGTGCAAACCAAGAAATCAACGAAGTCGTAAGCACTTTGACCAAATGATCCGATTCCGTAAGCTCCTGGAAGAGAAGAGATGTGCATCAACACACCACTTTGACGTTTTTTCATAATAGCACCTCGTGTGTTAAAATAATGGAACGTTGCGTATTTTTGCAGACGCAAACGTTTGCGCTACTTATAAGTATACTCCTTTTCAAGCATAATTGCAAGCGTTTTTAAAAAACTTTTTTGATTATTTTTAAGGAGACTAACCCATTTTAGCAAAGATAACTTATACTCAATGAAAATCAAAGAGCAAACTAGGAAACTAGCCGCAGGCTGTACTTGAGTACGGCAAGGCGACGTTGACGCGGTTTGAATTTGATTTTCGAAGAGTATTAAAACTATCTAATCCTAAAGTTTGACTCTCACGGGACAGTCTACAAAGTGCAAATCCTCCCCTAGAAAACTTGAATTTAGATGCAAGGGGGCACAAAGATCCATAGAAAATAGATAGGAATTAGAAACAGGGAGGTAGCCCCTCCTGATTTCCCTCTTTAGATAGATTACATCTATTTTTTATTAAAAATACTGTATTCTTATCTATTTCACACTTTTCTTCTATTAAAAAGCAAAATCATGCTATCAAATCAAGCTTAAAAATTTTTTAAAATTTTTGTCAAAAACACTTGCAACCGTTTTCTATTTGTGCTATACTAAGTTCATAAAGGAAAACGTTTGCGTTTCCTTATCAATAAAACTTGTTATTCTTTAGGAGGAATACACTATGTCATCTAAATTCATGAAGAGCGCTGCGGTGCTTGGAACTGCTACACTTGCTAGCTTGCTCTTGGTAGCTTGCGGAAGCAAAACTGCTGATAAGCCTGCTGAGTCTGGTTCATCTGAAGCGAAAGAAATCACTCTTTACGTTGAGGACCAATACAAAGCTTATGCTGAAACAGTTGCTAAAGCTTATAAAGAGCAATCAGGCACAACAGTTAACATCAAATCTGGTGACCAACTTGGTGGGCTTGACAAACTTTCTCTTGACAACCAATCTGGTCAAGCTGCTGACGTTATGATGGCTCCATACGACCGTGTGGGTAGCCTTGGTTCTGACGGACAACTTTCAGAAGTGAAATTGAGCGATGGTGCTAAAACAGAAGATACAACTAAATCTCTTGTAACCGCTGCTGACGGTAAAGTTTACGGTGCTCCTGCCGTTATCGAGTCACTTGTTATGTACTACAACAAAGACTTGGTAAAAGACGCTCCCAAAACATTTGCTGACTTGGAAAACCTTGCTAAAGATAGCAAATATGCCTTCGCTGGAGAAGATGGAAAAACTTCTGCCTTCCTAGCTGACTGGACAAACTTCTACTATGCATACGGACTTCTTGCTGGTAACGGCGCTTACGTATTCGGACAAAACGGTAAAGACCCTAAAGACATCGGTCTTGCAAACGACGGTTCTATCGCAGGTATCAACTACGCTAAATCTTGGTACGAAAAATGGCCTAAAGGTATGCAAGATGGTACAGCTGCTGGAAACCTAATCCAAACTCAATTCCAAGAAGGTAAAACAGCTGCTATCATTGATGGGCCTTGGAAAGCTCAAGCCCTCAAAGATGCTAAAGTAAACTACGGTGTTGCGACTATCCCAACTCTTCCAAATGGAAAAGAATATGCTGCATTCGGTGGTGGTAAAGCTTGGATCATTCCTTCAAGTACTAAGAACCTTGAAGGCGCACAGAAATTTGTAGACTTCCTTGTTTCAACTGAACAACAAAAAGCTTTCTACGATGCAACTAACGAAATCCCAGCTAATACTGAAGCTCGTTCATACGCTGAAGGTAAAAACGATGAGTTGACAACAGCTGTTATCAAACAATTCAAGAACGCTCAACCAATTCCAAACATCTCTCAAATGTCTGCAGTTTGGGAACCAGCTGCTAACATGCTCTTTGATACTGTAAGTGGTCAAAAAGATGCTAAAACAGCTGCTAACGACGCTGTAACATTGATCAAAGAAACAATCAAACAAAAATTTGGTGAATAAAAAATTTGTTCAAGGGGGGTGGAATTCAAATCCCCCTTTGAATTTATCAATAGAGACACAAATAATTTAGCTTTCTTATAAAAAAGTAGTATCCTATGAAAGGAGTTATTATGGAAAAGCAACAACCTAGTAAAGCAGCCCTGCTGTCTATCATTCCTGGGTTAGGACAGATTTACAATAAACAAAAAGCCAAAGGTTTTATCTTCCTTGGTGTAACCATCGTATTTGTCCTTTATTTCCTAGCACTTGCAGCACCTGAATTGAGCAATCTCATCACTCTTGGTGACAAGCCCGGTCGTGATAATTCCCTCTTTATGCTGATTCGTGGTGCCTTCCATTTAATCTTTGTAGTCGTTTATGTACTCTTTTATTTCTCAAATATCAAAGATGCATATACGATTGCAAAACGCATTAACAATGGAATTCCAGTTCCACGTACCCTCAAAGACATGATCAAAGGGATTTATGAAAATGGTTTCCCTTATCTCTTGATTATTCCATCTTATGTTGCCATGACCTTCGCGATTATCTTCCCAGTTATCGTAACCTTGATGATCGCCTTTACCAACTATGACTTCCAACACTTACCACCAAACAAATTGTTGGACTGGGTTGGTTTGACAAACTTTAGTAATATCTGGAGTTTGAGTACCTTCCGTTCTGCCTTTGGTTCTGTTCTTTCTTGGACCATCATCTGGGCTTTGGCAGCCTCAACTTTACAGATTGTGATTGGTATCTTCACAGCTATCATTGCTAACCAACCATTTATCAAAGGAAAACGTATCTTTGGTGTTATTTTCCTTCTTCCTTGGGCTGTCCCAGCCTTCATCACTATCTTGACATTCTCAAACATGTTTAACGATAGTGTCGGAGCTATCAACACCCAAGTATTGCCAATCTTGGCTAAATTCCTTCCTTTCCTTGATGGCGCTCTTATTCCCTGGAAAACAGACCCAACTTGGACTAAGATTGCCTTGATTATGATGCAAGGTTGGCTTGGATTCCCATACATCTACGTTCTGACCTTGGGTATCTTGCAATCTATTCCTAACGACCTTTACGAAGCAGCTTATATTGACGGTGCCAATGCTTGGCAAAAATTCCGCAACATCACTTTCCCAATGATCTTGGCTGTTGCGGCACCTACTTTGATTAGCCAATACACCTTCAACTTTAACAACTTCTCTATCATGTACCTCTTCAACGCTGGAGGACCTGGTAGTGTCGGTGGTGGAGCTGGTTCAACCGATATCTTGATTTCATGGATTTACCGTTTGACAACAGGTACATCTCCTCAATACTCAATGGCGGCAGCTGTCACCTTGATTATCTCTATCATTGTCATCTCAATCTCTATGATCGCATTCAAGAAACTACACGCATTTGATATGGAGGACGTCTAAGATGAATAACTCAATTAAACTCAAACGTAGACTGACTCAAAGCCTTACATACCTTTACCTGATTGGTCTATCAATTGTCATTATCTATCCACTTTTGATTACCATTATGTCAGCCTTCAAGACTGGTAACGTAGTAGCCTTTAAACTAGACAGCAACGTCGACTTTAGTTTTGCTAACTTCCAAGGCCTCTTCACTGAAACCTTGTACGGTACTTGGTACCTCAACACCTTGATCATTGCCTTGATTACCATGGCTGTTCAAACAAGTATCATCGTACTTGCTGGTTATGCCTACAGCCGTTACAACTTCTTGGCTCGTAAACAAAGTTTGGTCTTCTTCTTGATCATCCAAATGGTGCCAACTATGGCCGCTTTGACAGCCTTCTTCGTTATGGCGCTTATGTTGAACGCCCTTAACCACAGCTGGTTCCTCATCTTCCTCTACGTTGGTGGTGGTATCCCGATGAATACTTGGCTCATGAAAGGCTACTTCGATACAGTGCCAATGTCTTTAGACGAATCTGCAAAACTAGACGGTGCAGGACACTTCCGCCGCTTCTGGCAAATTGTTCTTCCACTTGTTCGCCCAATGGTTGCCGTACAAGCTCTCTGGGCCTTCATGGGACCTTTCGGGGACTACATCCTCTCTAGTTTCTTGCTTCGTGAGAAAGAATACTTTACTGTTGCCGTAGGTCTCCAAACCTTCGTTAACAATGCGAAAAACATGAAGATTGCCTACTTCTCAGCAGGTGCTATCCTCATCGCCCTTCCAATCTGTATTCTCTTCTTCTTCCTACAAAAGAACTTTGTTTCAGGACTTACAAGTGGTGGCGACAAGGGATAATTTATCCCCGCCACCCTTTTTCATTTTATACTCTTCGAAAACCTCTTCAAACCACGTCAGCNNTGTTTTGAGCAACCTGTGGTTAGCTTCCTAGTTTGCTCTGTGATTTTCATTAAGTATTAACGATTGTTACTGTAAGTAATGTCCTTACAACAAGCAATTTTTCTCCTAGACTTGAAATAAAGCGAATTTCTCTATATAATAATACTCATATAGAAAACACCTTTTAGAAAGATACCTATGCTTCCATATCCATTTTCCTATTTTTCAAGTATTTGGGGATTTCGTAAGCCCCTGTCCAAACGTTTCGGGCTCAACTGGTTTCAACTACTCTTTACCAGTATCTTCCTTATCAGCTTGTCGATGGTACCCATTGCCATTCAAAACAGCTCCCAGGAGACTTATCCGCTAGAAACCTTTATCGATAATGTCTATGAACCATTGACAGATAAGGTTGTCCAGGATCTCTCTGAACATGCTACAATTGTCGATGGCACATTAATTTATACAGGAACAGCTAGTCAAGCGCCTTCTGTTGTGATTGGTCCAAGCCCAGGTAAGGAGTTCCCGAAGGACTTGCAACTGCATTTCGATACAAATGAGCTAGTCATCAGCAAGGAAAGCAAGGAACTGACCCGCATCTCTTACCGAGCCATTCAGACTGAGAGTTTCAAAAGCAAAGACAGCTTGACCCAAGCAATTTCTAAAGACTGGTACCAACAAAATCGTGTCTATATCAGTCTCTTCCTAGTTCTCGGTGCCAGCTTCCTCTTTGGTTTGAATTTCTTTATCGTCTCTCTAGGAGCTAGTCTTCTCCTTTATATCACTAAGAAATCACGCCTCTTTTCATTTAGAACCTTTAAAGAGTGCTATCACTTTATCTTGAACTGTTTAGGATTGCCGACTCTGATTACACTTATTTTGGGATTATTTGGCCAAAATATGACAACCCTGATTACTGTACAAAATATTCTTTTTGTTCTGTATCTGGTCACTATCTTTTATAAAACACATTTCCGTGATCCAAATTACCATAAATAGGAGATTTTTATGCCCGTTACGATTAAAGACGTGGCCAAGGCTGCTGGTGTTTCGCCTTCAACCGTAACCCGTGTTATTCAAAATAAATCAACCATTAGCGACGAAACAAAAAAACGCGTTCGCAAGGCTATGAAGGAGCTCAACTACCACCCCAACCTCAACGCTCGTAGCTTGGTAAGCAGCTACACTCAGGTGATTGGTTTGGTTCTTCCTGATGACTCAGACGCCTTCTACCAGAATCCTTTCTTTCCATCGGTTCTACGTGGCATCTCTCAAGTCGCATCTGAAAACCACTATGCCATTCAGATAGCAACAGGGAAAGATGAGAAGGAGCGCCTCAACGCTATTTCACAAATGGTCTACGGCAAGCGTGTAGATGGGCTAATCTTTCTCTATGCCCAAGAAGAAGACCCTCTCGTAAAACTCGTAGCAGAAGAACAGTTCCCCTTCCTTATCTTAGGTAAATCTCTATCTCCTTTCATCCCACTTGTAGACAACGACAATGTTCAAGCTGGTTTTGATGCAACCGAATATTTCATCAAAAAAGGCTGCAATCGTATTGCTTTTATCGGAGGAAGCAAAAAGCTCTTCGTGACCAAAGACCGTTTAACAGGCTATGAACAGGCGCTTAAGCATTACAAACTTACCACTGACAACAATCGCATCTACTTTGCCGACGAGTTTCTGGAAGAAAAGGGCTATAAATTTAGCAAGCGATTATTCAAGCACGATCCACAAATTGATGCTATCATCACAACCGATAGCCTCCTAGCTGAAGGTGTTTGTAACTATATTGCCAAACACCAGCTGGATGTCCCTGTTCTCAGCTTTGACTCGGTTAATCCCAAGCTCAACTTGGCAGCCTATGTCGATATCAATAGCCTAGAACTTGGTCAAACATCATTTGAAACGATTCTTCAGATTATCAACGATGCTAAAAGCAATAAACAAATTTGTTACCGCCAGTTGATTGCCCATAAAATTATAGAAAAATAAAAACCAGCTCACGCTGGTTTTTTTGGTCACTAATTATCTATCTCAACAAACCTTCCTAGAATATGAACATTTTCCGAGACAGAGACAAAGGCGCTTGGATCCACTTGTGTCATAATCTGTTTAAATTCATTAAACTCTGCACGTGTAATGACAGTGATTAGAACTGCCTTTCTCTCGTGATTATAGGTTCCTTCTGCATCGTGGATCATGGTTGCTCCGCGGTGCAATTTTTTATGGATTTTTTCAATTACCTTGTCTGGATGATTGGTCACAATCATAGCCTGCATACGTTTTTGCTTGGTAAAGACGGCGTCTGTCACACGGCTAGAGACAAAGATGGTAATCATAGAGTAAAGAGCGTATTTCCAACCAAAGGTCAAACCAGCTATCAGCATGATAGTCCCATTTACCAAGAAAGAAATACTACCAACGTTCTTACCCGTTTTCTTACGAATGGTCAGACTGACGATATCCGTTCCACCACTGGAGATATTGTTTCGAAGAGCAAAACCAATCCCCAAGCCCATGACAACACCCCCAAAAAGGGCATTGATAATGGGATCCTCCGTCAAGGTTGCCACAGGGACAAACTGGATAAAGAAGGAACTCATAGATACCGTGATAAAGGTAAAGACGGTGAACTTATGGCCAATCTGATACCAAGCTAAGACCATCAAAGGGAAGTTAATGGCGTAGAAGGTTAGCGAAATCGGAATATGAAAACCAAACCAGTGATTACTCAAAGCAGAGATAATCTGTGCCAGACCTGTCGCACCACTCGAATACACATGCCCTGGTTGGAAAAAGAAATTGACCGCCACTGCTGATAAAAAACCATAGACCAGAGAGGCCGAAATCTTCTCATCATACTTTTCTCGAGAGATACTTTGTAAGACACGTAAAATTTTTATCTGATAAGCAAAGCGGCGCAGATAATAGCGCCACCGCTTAATTCGTTTTGCTTGTTTCATCTTCTTCTACTTGTAAGCTGAGTTCCTCTAGTTGTTTGAGAGCGACTGTTGATGGAGCTTGTGTCATTGGGTCAGTTGCTTTATTGTTCTTAGGGAAGGCAATAACTTCACGGATATTTTCTTCTCCAGCTAAGAGCATGACAAAGCGGTCAAGCCCGATAGCCAAACCACCGTGTGGTGGGAAACCATAGTCCATGGCTTCAAGAAGGAAGCCAAACTGGTCATTTGCTTCTTCGGCTGAGAAACCAAGAGCCTTGAACATACGTTCTTGAAGGTCTTTTTGGTTGATACGAAGGCTACCACCACCAAGCTCATAACCGTTCAAGACGATATCGTAAGCAATGGCACGAACCTTAGCCAAATCACCTTCTAATTCGTGAGCTGTTTCTTCCTGTGGAAGTGTGAATGGATGGTGGGCGCTCATGTAGCGGCCTTCTTCTTCAGACCATTCAAACATTGGCCAGTCAACCACCCAAAGGAAGTTGAATTTATCGCTATCAATCAAACCAAGCTCTTTGGCAATACGTCCACGAAGGGCACCAAGCGTTGCATTAGCCACTTCAAGCGTATCTGCCACAAAGAGAACCAAGTCCTTATCTTCAAGCGCAAGTGCTGCTGTCAATTCTGCTTGGATGTTAGTCAAGAACTTAGCAACTGGTCCATTTAATTCTCCATCAACAACCTTAACCCAAGCAAGACCTTTGGCACCATACTGTTTGGCTACTTCTGTCATCTTGTCGATGTCTTTACGTGAATAGTTGTCCGCAGCTCCTTTGACCACAATGGCTTTTACAGCAGGTGCTTCTGAAAAGACTTTAAAGTCTACACCTTTGACTACTTCTGTCAAGTCCTGAAGCAACATGTCAAAACGAGTATCAGGCTTGTCAGAACCGTAACGAGCCATAGCGTCATCATACTTCATACGTGGGAAAGGCAGAGTGACTTCGATGCCTTTAGTCTCTTTCATCACGCGCGCAATCAAACCTTCTGTAATATCTTGGATTTCTTGCTCCGTAAGGAAAGATGTTTCCAAGTCGACCTGGGTAAACTCAGGTTGACGATCTCCACGCAAGTCCTCATCACGGAAACATTTGACGATTTGGTAGTAACGGTCAAAACCAGCATTCATCAACAATTGCTTAGTGATTTGTGGACTTTGAGGAAGAGCGTAAAAATGCCCTTTATTAACACGAGACGGCACTAAATAGTCACGCGCCCCTTCTGGCGTTGACTTAGAAAGGAATGGTGTCTCCACGTCGATAAACTCCAACTCATCCAAGTAGTTGCGGATAGAATGGGTCACCTTAGCACGAAGTTTAAGATTTTCCAACATTTCTGGACGACGAAGGTCAAGGTAACGGTAACGCAAACGCGTATCGTCATTGGCCTCAATCCCATCCTTAATCTCAAATGGTGTTGTTTTTGCTGTATTGAGCACTATCAGAGCTGTTACATTTAACTCAACCGCACCAGTTGGCAACTTATCATTGGCTTGCTCACGCGCAGCGACCTGTCCAGTCACCTCGATAACAAATTCGCTACGAAGGCTTTCAGCTGTTGCCATAACCTCGGCAGATACTTTTTCAGGATTGATAACCAACTGCATGATTCCTTCACGGTCACGAAGGTCAATAAAGATCAAACCACCAAGGTCACGACGACGGCCAACCCATCCTTTCAAGGTTATTTCTTGTCCGATGTGTTCCTCACGAACACGACCAGCATACATACTACGTTTCATGTTTTCTCTCCTCTTTTATTCTGTTACTATTTTACCATAAAAGCGCAGGCTCTTCATGAAAATCAGCAGAAAAGTTTGCCAGTCTTTAAAAATCAGGTAAAGTCCCTAAAAATTAACGCCCATACAAAAAATCCGATGAACTTCACCGGACTCTTTTATTTTGAATTGTTGCCTGCTTTACGCTTTTCAGCAATTTCAGCTGCCTTTCGAGGCAAGACAATTTCCGTTATGTAAGCTGTCCCAAAACGCAAGACACCTGCAATAGGGGCAAAGACAACTGCTAGATAGTTATAGAAGAAATCGCCTTTGAAGGCATAAGCTAGCGCCCCAATGATGAAAAATAGAACGACTGCTTGAATCACTGCTAATAAAATTACTCGTTTCATGTGACCTCCTGACTCTATTATAGCATGAGAATCATCAAAAAGCCGACTAAATTATTCAAAGCGTGAAGAGAAATACTGTAGACCAGACCTTTTCTGCTAATATAAGCCAAGCCCAAACTAAAACCAAGGCTAAAATAGACAAAAAATTGTTGCACATCACCTGGGAAATGAATCAAGGCAAACAAAACACTCGATACCAGAAGAAAAATCAGAGTTTGTTTACTATTGTCCTGCTTAGGAAAGAGGTAGCGTGCTAACATCCCTCTAAAGATAAGTTCTTCCGTCAAAGGAGCAAAAATAACGACCGCAAAGAATGAGAAAAGTGGTTGAGACAAGGTCAAGTCTATCGCTATTTGCTGATTTACTGAAGGATCATTTGGCAAGAAAAACTGGACAACAAGAGATAAGAACCAAACCAAGGCAGGAAGCCAAATAAATCGGTTGAAGCCACTCTTCTCAATACGAACAGGACCTTTCTGATACCATTTGTAAATACCGTACACATAAACTCCAGCCAAGGCCACATAGAGCAAGGTCACAGCATAGGGTGAAGCGCCTAAGGCAAGCGACGTAGTCGCGAGTACCTGAATGAAGCCATAGATGAATAAAAAGGATAGAATGGCTAGAAAAAACCAGCCCAGGTTTTTAAGTAATTTCATATAGATCTCCTATCTTGCTTTATAGCTATTTTTCAATACAAAGAGGTTCGCTATTCCTAATACAAGTACCCAGGCAAGTAACATACCGATGTTAGAAAAAGATATTTCTCCACCTTTTTTATTTAAAAGATTTACAATAGGACCAACGAACGAGTAATCCAACACTTTTTGAACCGTATCATTTTGAGAAGCAATCATAGGTAAAAAAGAGACAATTAACATAGGGAAGATACTATAAACTTGCGCTTTAGATTGAGTATCTGACACCGCACCGATTAGAAGGTTGAGAAAAATAATACTAATAGTTGCTAGGAGCAAATAGATAACGTAGGCAAATAAATAACCTGATAGATCTACTTTAAGATAGATGGGAAGCACAATCATAGCAAGTAACATTATCAGAATAGGGAGAACGAGCATACTGAAAGTATATTCTGTTGCTGTCACACCACTTAGGAGGAGTGATTTAAGATTTCGTTTTTCCTTATCTTCTGCCATCATAATCGATACCATATAACCACTTCCCATGCTCAAGACCATCGTCAAGCTAGCAGATAGTAAAAATAGGCTCAATTGTCCATTCTTATTTAAAAATTCATTATATAAAACAGCAATACCAAAAGGCATCAATAAAGTCGCTAACAAAGTTGAATTGCTAATAAGAACTTGCACTCTTAACCATAGTAGGGCATTTAATTTTCTAAACATCTAACTTTTCTCCTGTCAATCTGATAAAGATTTCTTCTAGAGTTGGCTCACAAGAGTGAACCACCATCAAATCTGTCGTGTCTAAATGTGGCAATTCTTCAAATGGAACTATCTGTTCTCGTCCATCTTTATAAGCTACACGTACTTTCTTATCCACATGGTACTTCTGGATAATATCTTGCGGACTTCCATACTCTATTAAATTACCCTTATTTAAAAGAGATAAGCGATCACAAAGCAGAGTTGCTTCATTCATATCATGCGTGGTCAGAAAGATAGTTGTCCCCGCATGCTTTAATTCTTGAAGTAGGGTATGAATCATCTTAGATGTTGTAGGGTCTAAGCCACTGGTTGGCTCATCAAGGAAGAGAATCTTAGGTGCATTAAGAAGGGCACGAGCCAAGAACATTCGTTGTTTCATTCCTGTAGATAGTTTTTCTGCGATAATATCTTTAGCATCTGCCAATCCAACCTGTTGAAGCACCTGAACTACTCTATCTGCCTTGAGGCCATATAACTTAGCATAGATGAGAAGATTTTTATAAAGACTCATCTTTTCATAAAAACTACTGCCATCACTCACAATACCAATTTGTTCCAAATCATTTGAGGTTAAATCTTGAGAATTCTTGCCTAGCAAAACTGTTTTACCTTGATCTGCAGCCAACTGTCCTGTTAAGACATTGATCATGGTTGTTTTACCTGAGCCAGAAGGTCCCAGAAAACCAAAGATTTCACCCTCCTTAATCTCAAAAGAAATCTGATGAAGAGCTTTTTTGCTCCCAAAACTTTTACTTACATTTTCAACACGAATCATAGAAACTCCTTTATTTGAAATAGCGTTTTACCATAGGTAACTGCATCACATTGATATAAATATGGATAGCTCCTACAAGCAAGAAGGCTAGTAACTGAATCTCTCCTGTCAAGAAAGAAATGATAAAAAGAAAAACATATAAGACTGGTAAGACATACTGATTTAATTGGAATAAAATCCGAAAACTCTGTTCCAAATTAGCCTGACGCTCCCCTTCATCATAAGAATTTACATACTCTAAGACATCCTTTGGTGTTGAGAAAAATGCCAAATCAAACTGACGAACAATCGCAATGGTCTTAAAAAGATATTTTTGAACACTGAGAATCAGCACTAATCCCAAAAAAGAAAGAGATAAGGTTAGATTGCTTCTATTTGGTACAATCACTTCACTACCTGAGATGAAAAGAGCCAATAAAATCGCTACACTTGCAATATTAAAAGCAGTGGTTCCAAACTCGAGATTCCGATACATTTGCACATAATAGGTTTCATTCAGATCATCATCCATTTCCTCTTGATACAAGGAATGAAACTTTCTGCTTTTCTTTAGGAAATTGAATGTCAAAAGAATGCTAATGAAACCTAATACTAAACAAATAGCTGATATCCATGGTATCAAGATTTTTACATCTAACATAATTCCGTGAGATTCAGCAAGTGCCTTAAACATCCCTACAAAAATGCCAAAGAAAGCTCCCAAGACAATAGACATCAAAAATAATAACAATCCACGTTTCTTTTTCTTTTCCATATTCATTCTCCTTATTTACTTGCTAGATTTTTGGATTTCTTTTCAATCCAGTCAACGACTGGGATAAGAGCAAAGTAGGCCCAGATAAATTGGTCGCTGTAATAGAGATCAAACCATCCTAGATTTGTTCCAATTAGTAGACATAGGCTGACTAATAGAGCTATGGCAACTACATAATAAATCACTTTATACTTGTTCATCACTCGTCCTCCTCCAAGCGAAATACCGATTCGACTGTTTCGTTGAAAATTTGAGATATTTTCAGGGCAATGATAATGGACGGGGTGTACTCATCCCGTTCTAGTAGGCTAATGGTCTGTCTGGAAACCCCTGCCAGCTTGGCTAGGTCGGTTTGATTGAGACCATCGCGAGCTCGAAGCTCTTTTAGACGATTTTTTAGTTGCATGTCACACACCTACTTTCCGTCAAATTCAACAGTTTGGATATCCTCAATGCGTTGTAGTTTGAATTTTTCTTTTCCTTTTTTATTAACACGACGTAGCTTGACCCATTCCTCATCAACATCCACAACTTCCCAGTTATCTGTTCCAAAAACTTGTCCAACGATTGTCGGTGTTTTCCCAATCAATTCTTTTAATAATCTTGACATTTCTTTATTTCCTTTCTGTTTTTGCTCAATTCTTTTGATTTTATTCTCTAATTTCTTGACCCTTTGGGTATGATAGAGATAAAACATAATCACAAGAGGTACAAATCCTAATGCCCACATAATCGTTCCCTGCTCCTTTTCTCTTAACTTGATTATATTGTAACACATCTTTTTCTTTTTGACAAGCATATTTGTCAAAAAGTTTATGATTTTTGTCATTTTGCAAAAGAAAAAGGTCAGGAGTAGGTTTCTGACCAGTTTTTCTGTTATTAAAATCCTAGTTTTTCAAAGATTTCTGAGAAGTTTTGGCTGATTGTCTCAAGTGACACTTGGACTTCTTCTCGGGTTTGGTTATTCTTGACCGTCACTTGTCCGCTTTCGACTTCACTCTCTCCTAGGGTGATGAGGGTTTTAGCCACAAAGACATCGGCTGACTTGAATTGAGCTTTGAGCTTACGGTTGAGGTAATCACGCTCTGCTTTGAAACCTTGTTGGCGAAGAGCCTGTACCAATTCCAAGGCCTTGACATTTGCTCCTTCACCCAAAACTGCGATATAGACATCTAGGGCGTTTTCGATAGGGAGAGTCACACCTTGCTTTTCAAGGATGAGAAGCAGGCGCTCTACACCAAGTCCAAATCCAAATCCAGCAGTTTCCGGGCCTCCAAAGTAAGAAACCAAACCATCGTAACGACCACCCGCACAGACTGTCAGGTCATTGCCCTCAATCTCTGTGATGAACTCGAAAATGGTGTGGTTGTAGTAGTCCAGACCACGCACCATATTGGTATCAATGATGTAGTCTACTCCAAGATTTTCCAACATCTGACGTACAGCATCAAAATGAGCTTGACTTTCTTCATCAAGGAAATCCAAGATAGAAGGCGCATTCTCTACTGCTACCTTGTCTTCTTTTTCCTTAGAGTCCAAGACACGAAGAGGATTTTCCTCCAAACGACGCTGGCTATCCTTAGACAAGATCTCCTTGAGCGGTGTCAAATAGTCAATCAAGGCTTGACGGTAGGCTGCACGGCTCTCAGGATTTCCAAGAGTGTTAAGATGTAATTTGACACCTTGGATACCGATTTCTTTCAAGAAATGGGCCGCCATCGCGATGGTTTCCACATCGGTAGCTGGATTGCTAGAACCAAAACACTCAACACCAATCTGGTGGAATTGGCGCAAACGCCCTGCCTGTGGACGCTCGTAACGGAACATAGGTCCCATGTAGTAGAACTTACTTGGCTTTTGCACTTCTGGGGCGAAAAGTCTATTTTCCACATAGGAACGGACAACGGGCGCAGTTCCTTCTGGACGGAGAGTAATATGGCGGTCACCCTTGTCATAGAAGTCGTACATTTCCTTGGTTACGATATCCGTTGTATCTCCGACAGAGCGACTGATGACTTCGTAGTGCTCAAAAATAGGCGTGCGCACTTCTGCATAATTATAGCGCTTGAAAATCTCACGGGCAAAGCCCTCAACGTACTGCCATTTGGCAGATTCAGCAGGTAAAATATCCTGCGTTCCTTTTGGTTTTTGTAATTTCATAGGGAATCCTCTTTAAACTTAATAGTCTTATTTTACCATAAATAAAGGGATTAAAACAGTGAGAAAAAAATTAGGATTTCCCCCAAATCATTCATACCT